>JAISLJ010000072.1 GCA_031290955.1 Zoogloeaceae bacterium
CGCCCCTGCCGGGGCACTCTCCCCCGCCAAGCGGGGGAGAGAAAAGCTGGGGCATCCGGTCACGGGGGCACTTTCCCCCGCCCTGCGGGGAGAAAAGCAGGCGAGGCAAGCACTCAAATGGCTGTTCTGCTCGTGGAGGATAAGTTATGCCCCGCGTAAAAGGACAGGGAAATCACGCCTTGCGGGTCTTCCTGCGGTTTTTGCGTTCTGCGCATTGCCTTTTCCTTTCAGTTCGCGACGCTTTCCGGCGTTTTTTTCGGCGGGCGCGTTTGTGTGGCGAGGATCGGCGACAGGCCGCAGACGGCAAGCAGTATGGCGAACGAGACCAAGAGCGCGAGCAGGGCTTGCCGGAAATCGTAGAGGCCCGTTGCCAGCGCCAGTTCCAGCGGCTGCCAGCGTCGGGGGATCATCAGGATCAGGCCCAGGCAGAGCGCGATCCACGGCAGTCGGTAGGGGTTTTTCGCCCGCCCGGAAAACAGGAGGGTCTGCACGGCGATCCAGGAGGCCGTGACTTGCAGGAGCACCGCGTAGAACAGTGTGCCCAGGGTCAGGTGATAGAGCGACCAGTTGAACATGGGGGAAATTCCTTCTAGATCGTGTTGTCACGAGAGAGCAGCGTCAGGTATTCCGGGCGTTTTTCACGCATGACCCGGAAACTTGCCAGCACGCGCGCCATGTCTTCCGGCGCGAGTCCCAACAGGCGCAAGACGATGCGGTCGTTTTCGGCGCGCAGTTTGTCGCACGCCTTGGGTGTGGTCGGCACGTCCTGCTGTTGGATGTCGAACAAGGGGACAAACTCGCAAAAATCTTCCCAACCATCCGCCAGGGTAAGCCGCAAGGCATTTTCGGCAAGCCGTGCTTCCGCCACCAGGGCACGGCGCGTGCAGACAAAATCCAGGGCGCGCGCCAAAATCCCCAAACGGGGCCGGATGACGTTCTGCCAGAGTTCCTTGCTGCGCGCGATTTCTTCCGGTGTGTCATCCTGGAGCGCGTTCAATTCCTGCATGACTCCGGTGAGTTCCGCGAAACGCCCGCCGACCTCGCCCGCAAAGAGATCGGCTTGCTGGTTTTGCTCCCTGTGGTATTCAAGAAAGTCTTCGATGCTCGCGCCGATCAGGGCGTTGCCCTGTTGCACGTGATGCTCAATGAAGGAAAGCGGCGTGCCAAAGATGAAGCTGTCCATCCACAGCGAGAGCCGCGCCAGTTCCACGGCAAACGGATTCAGGTCGACGCCAAAGAGGCAGCGTTTGAGCAGAATGCGCTTGATCAGTTGGGCATCGTCCGGCGCAAAGGCCAGATTCAGGGTCTGCAAATGGGCGCCGATCTTGGCGCGCTCCTGTTCAAGCAGGGCTTTCAAGTCCGGATCGTCTTCTGTTCGCATCAAGGCGATGTTGGTCAGGACGCCCTGCACCCGCGCCGTCACCTGCGGCACGGCAAGCCAGCCCAGCTCGCCGAGCAAGGGTTTGACGAAATCACCTTCCAACTGCGATTCATTCATGCCCGCGAAGCGCCGCGAGTCAAAATGCGTATCCAGCCACGCCTCCAGCGGATCGGCCTCGCCTTGCCTGAATTCATCCAGCTTATGCCGGACAAAGGCATCGTTCAGGAGGTTGTTGGATAACCAGGGGACGGGAAACAGTTCGGCGGTATCGGGCGTATCGGGCATCGGAAAATTGGCTTTCGGGGGGCGTCCGGGTCAAGAGTGGATCATATCTGCTCACCGCACGATCTCGCGTTGCGCCGTGCCAGCGGCTCCGGCGGCGGCGCTGTGCACGGCATGTTCCAGGCGATGCAGCGCCGTGTCGAGCGTGGACGGAGCGCAGCCGAAATTGAGACGAACCCAGCCCGGCGCGCCAAAATCCGCGCCGTTGGAAAGGCCCAGGCCGTGCGCCTCGAAATGGGCAACAGGGTTTTCCAGGCCGAGCGCGCGGGCGTCGATCCAGGCAAGGTAGCTTGCCTCCACATGCGCGAACACGAGCGGCGGCAGGCGGGTGAGGGCGGCTTCGAGGCACTCCCGGTTCTGGCGCAGGCAGGCGAGCAGTTCCTGCCGCCAGGCTCCGCCTTCCCGGAAGGCCGCCTCCGTGGCGACCAGGCCGAATACATTGACGTGCGGCACGATGCCGGACATGGCGCGGACGAAACGCTGGCGCAGCCCGGCTTCCGGAATCACTGCGAAGGCCGCGGAAAGACCGGGAATGTTGAAGGTCTTGGACGGGGCCATCAGGGTGATGCTGCGCGCCGCCGCCCGCGCCCCCAGCGCCGCGAAGGGAATGTGACGCTTGCCTTCATCCAGGATCAGGTCGCAGTGGATTTCATCCGAGCAGACGATGAGATCATGGCGTTCGGCAAAGGCGGCCAGCCATTCCAGCTCGTCGCGCCGCCAGGCCCGCCCGACCGGATTGTGCGGATGGCAAAAGAGCAGAATGTCGTCCGGATCATGCGGATGGCAATGTTCCCCGTTTTTCCTCTTCGGCGGAGAAGTGATGGCCGCTTCCAGTGCTGTGTGATCCATCTCCCACTGCAAGCGGTTTCCCGTGCGGGCGCAGGCGAGCGGGATACGCGCAAGTTTGCGTCCGGAGAACACGGGGGCCGAGAGAAAGGGCGGATAGACCGGCGTCTGCACGAATGCCGTCCCCGCAACGGCGCGGCAGGCGATGTTGAGGCCGGGCACCAGCCCCGGCAGCCAGACGAGCCATGCCGGTTCCACCGCCCAATCATATTCTTGCGCCAGATGTTCTGTGACGGCTTCCGCGAGCGCGGGCCAAGTTGTGCCGTAGCCCAGGACGCCATGCGCCAAGCGGCGCTCCAGCGCGGCCAGCACGGCGGGCGGCGCGGCAAAATCCATGTCCGCCACCCACAGGGGCAGGATGTCGCGCCCGGCGTATTTCCCCCATTTCAGGGAATCCGTGCCGCGCCGGTCGGGCGGGTTGGGATCGAATCCGGCGCGGCTCACTGGCGGCTCCCCGCGGGCGTGGCAGGCGCGTTTGCGCGTGTTGCCGGGCAGCCCGCTTCCAGTTGCTGGAACACCTCCGCGGAAAGACCCACTTCGGCGGCAAAAATCTCTGGGGCAGCTTCTTTCCCTGTCGCCGGTTCCAGCCGCACGGCGAAAGCCTGCAAATCCGGCGTGGCGAAGAATTGCATGGGGGCAGGCGGATCACCCGCGACGTGATCCCGGATTTCCAGCCGCCCCAGGCGACGAGGAAAACGCTGCGCGAGCGCCTCCGGTTCGAGCAGGTTCGTGATGGGAATGGCGGCGAGACGGTAGAGTTGCACGAGCAGCGCGTCCGGGGCCGGGCAGCGTTCCGGACGTGGCTGGCGGGCGCGGGTCACGCGGATGGAAAAGCCCGTCCCCGTGCCCGCGCGTTCCGCTTCCAGCGTGAATTCTTCCGCCTGGTAGCGCATGTGCGTGATCTCGGCGGCAAAGGCGGTGAAGCGTTTCGCATCGAGACGGGGCAAAGCGCCCATCCGCCGTTCGAGCGCCTCGTAGCGTTCCAGTTGTTCCTGCGCGTTGTCCGGCGCGGGTTTTATGGCGGGCGCGGCGGCTGTGGCGGTTGTGGCAGAGGAGGCGGATGCGTCGGGCACGCCTTCTTCGGCGGGCGTTTCCCAGAAAATGGTCAGCCAGATCATGAGGCCGCCGATGAGGTACAACAGCCACGCATCCCCCGAGAGGAGGAGGCCGGTGACGAGACCGCGGAAGGAATTCGGAGGTTTTTGCTTCTGCATGCCTTAGCCCAGGAACAATTGATAGACCGGGTTTTCGCTCTCGTCCCAGGACGGATAGCCCAGGGTTTCGAGAAAACGCTGGAATTCTGCCATTTCCGTTGGCGGCACCTGCATGCCGACCAGCACCCGGCCCGTATCCGCGCCGTGGTTGCGATAGTGGAAGAGGCTGATGTTCCAGTCGCCGCTCATCTGCTTCAGGAAATTCATCAACGCGCCGGGACGCTCGGGGAACTCGAAGCGATACACGAGTTCGCGCATGCCGCCGTCGCGCACCTGTGGCGCGCGCCCGCCCACCATGTGCCGCACATGCAGCTTGGCGGTTTCGTCTTCGGAAAGATCGAATGTGGAATAGCCGCGCGCTTGCAGCGTTTGTACAAGCGCCCGCGATTCGGCGCGGTTGGCGACCTGGATGCCGACATACACATGCGCCTCAACCTGCGAATGGTAGCGGTAATTGAATTCCGTGATGCTGTGGGCGCCGATCAGGGAGACGAATTCCCGGTACGCGCCGGGCCGTTCGGGCAGGGTGACGGCGAGCACCGCCTCGCGCTGTTCGCCGATTTCGGCGCGTTCGGCGACAAAGCGCAGACGGTCGAAATTGGTGTTCGCGCCGGAGGCCACGGCAACCAGCGTCTTCTCCCGCAATTGGTGCTGGCGGGCGTATTCCTTGGCCCCGGCGATGGCGAGCGCCCCGGAAGGCTCCAGGATGGAGCGCGTATCCTCGAAGACATCCTTGATGGCGGCGCAGGCGGCGTCGGTGTCGACGAGCACGATGTCATCCAGCAGTTCCCGGCAGAGCCGGAAGGTCTCCTCGCCGACAAACTGCACTGCCGTGCCGTCGGCGAACAGCCCCACCTGCGCGAGACGCACCCGCTCGCCTGCCGCGATGGAGCGTTTCATGGCGTCCGCATCGAAGGTCTCGACGCCGATCACCCTGGTTTCCGGGCGCACCGCCTTGATATAGGCGGCCACGCCCGCAGCCAGGCCGCCGCCGCCAATGGCGACGAAGACCGCGCTGATGTCCCGGTGCTCGCGCAAAATGCGCTGGCGCAGGATTTCCATGCCGATGGTGCCCTGTCCGGCGATTACGTCCGGGTCGTCGAAGGGATGCACGAAGGTGAGCTTTTCCGCTTGTTCCAGTTCCCGCGCCCGCGTGTGGGCTTCGTCGTAGGATTCGCCCGCCAGCACCACCTCGCCGCCGCGTTTCCGGACGGCTTCCACCTTGATGGCGGGCGTGGTCACCGGCATGACGATCACCGCCCGGCAGCCGAGATGCGCCGCCGACATGGCAACGCCCTGCGCGTGATTGCCCGCTGAGGCGCAGATCACGCCACGCGCCAGTTTTTCGGCGGGCAAGCGGGCGATCTTGTTGTACGCCCCCCGCAGCTTGAAGGAAAAGACGGGCTGCATGTCCTCGCGCTTCAGGTAGAGCGGGTTGCCGATGCGGGCGGAAAGATTGGGCGCGAAATCCAGCGGTGTTTCCACGGCAAGATCATAGACCCGGGCATTCAGGATTTTTCGCAGGTAATCAGAAGGCATTTGGCGACTGGCGAAGAAACGGGGAGAAGCAACAAGAGACGGGCATTACTGCCGCCATCGGGGAAACATGCTGTCCGCAGGACTCACGCGGCGCTTTCTGTGGGAGCAGGTTCGGGCGCGGCGGGTATTTTTGCCGCGCAAGCGGATTTCAGGCGGGCAAGTCCATCCAGGAGGAAGGGGGGCGGCCAGTCGATGCCATCAAGCAGGTTCTTGATGGCAAGGCCCAGTTCCGTATCGCCCTCGATGGCAAGCTGGCGGTTGAAGAACAGGGTATCCGGGTCTTCCTGACGGACGAGGAGTTTCAGGAAGGCGTGCAACTCGCCGCGAAAACACACATCCTCCCGGATTGCGCCGGAGGCGGAAAATGGCAGGAACACACCGCCCTTGGCGGTAAACCAAGCTTCCGCCCCCCCGTCCTCGACAACCACGCGCACCACCTTGCCCCGGACGAGCGCCAGCGCTTCTTCCGGCAGGATTTCCAGCCGCCGCGCAGCATTCAGGGCCAAGGCAACCGAGACGGCATGCGGCCACTGCGGCAAGCGCCGCTGGATGACCCGGACAAATCCAGGCAAACGAAACTCCGCAGCCCGCAAGCGGGCGGAAAGAGCGGAAAGGGAATTCAGGATGGGATTCATGGCGAAATGGCATGATGCGGGAAAGGCGTTATTCTATCCTGAACCTTTCTTGAGGGACGATGTTTCGTCACGCGCAGGGCGTCGACGGTTCGCGCGCATTGCGCTTTTCCACCACCGCCTGTCTGGGCTTGACCCCAATACTGGCCCTCCCTGGAGGGCGAGGGGCTTTCCCAGCAGCATCACCGCCGCCCGAAGGGCGCAATTGCCGTCTGCCAAGACCCTAGCGGCGTTCGACGCGCCAGAGGATGGCGAATGCGGCGGTGAGGAAGAGGAGGGAGGGGGCGGCGGCGCTGGCCAGGGGGGGCCAGGCACGGATTACGCCCAGGCTTGAGAAGAGACCGTTCAGCATATGGAACAGGACGCCAATCATCACGCCGCAAAAAATCTGGAGACTCATGCCGCCCATGCGTTGCTGGAGAAAGGCGAAAGGGAGCGCGAGCGCCACCATCACCAGGGCCGCCAGCGGGTAAAAGAGCTTTTTCCAGAGCGCGATTTCATAGCGGTCGGTTTTTTGCCGGTTCTTTCCCAGATGGCGCAGATACGTGACCAAATGCACCAGCGACATGCGTTCCGGAGCCACCATCAGCGTGCTGATGATCTCTGGCGTCAATGCCGAGGCCCAGAGGCGTTCTGTTTCCGTTTCCACTTGGGCATAGGGTTTGCCGTCCTTTTCCCGGATGATGGTTTGCACGACTTCCTGAAGCTGCCAGAGGCTCGTCGCGGGCTGGTAAATGCCTGAACGCGCTTCCAGGACGAAATCGAGGTGGCCCTGCGCGTTGAACTGGTAGATGCGCAGACGTTCCAGCCGTTGCGCGTCGGCGGTTGCGGCGCGGATGTGGAGGAAGGCGCGGTCATCCTTCATCCACAGGCCGGAATCGAATTCTTGCGCCACCACGCGATGGATGGCCCGGGCGCGCAGTTCCTGCGCCTTGCGTTCCGCGACGGGCACGGCGGTTTCTCCCAGAAGGAGCAGGGCGATGGCGAACAGCCCGGCCACGCGGAAGAGTTGCAGGAGCAGCGCGCCGGTGCTCATGCCGGAGGCGCGCAGGACCGTGATCTCCGAATGCCGCGAGAGGGCAGAAAGGGCGTAGAGCGCGCCGATCAGCACGGCGATGGGCATGAGTTCGTAGATGCGTCCGGGCAGGCGCAGGGTGACGTACAGGAGGGCGTGACGGGCGGAAAAATCGCCGCGTCCCACGTCCTTCAGGCTTTCGATCAGGTCGAAGAAGCCGTAGAGGGCGATGAGCGCCCCCAGCACAAGCAGGATGGCCGCGAGAAGTTCCCGGGCGATGTATCTTTCGTGGATTTTCATGGCTCACGGACGCAGGGAAAGGGTGGCAAAGCGTCGCAGGCGGTGGAAGAAGAGCACCATCAGGATGGCGAGCATCAGGGCGTGCGGCAGGAGAAGGGCCGCGCCCCAGGAGAGGTGGTCACGCGCCACCCAGGCCTGGGTGATGGAAAGCAGGTTGTTGTAGAGCGAGAAGAGCAGGATGGCGAAAAGCATGTTCATGGAGCGCCCGGCGCGCGGGTTCACGAAGGAGAGCGGCACGGCGAGGAAGGCGAGCAGGAGGGTGGAGAGGGGCAATCCCAGTCGCCAGACGAGTTCGCCTTTTGCGCGTGGGGCGTCGTCTTGCAGCAATTCCCAGAAGGGCATGGCGCGGGGCGAGGCATCCAGTTCTTTTACGTCCTGGTCGAAGAGGCGCGCGCCGTATTGCTCGAATTCCATCATGCGGAATTCCGGCGTTCCTGGTTCGGCCTCGTAGCGGCGGCCTTTGGAGAGGACGAGGAAGCGGCTGCCGTCCGGCATGATTTCCTGGCGGCCGGAATCTGCCACAATCACGCCCAGTCGGCCTTCTTCCACGGTGGTCATGAATACGTTTTGCACGGAGATGGCGTCCTCGCTCAGGCGTTCCACGAACACGACGCGCCGTCCGGAGTTTACTTCCTGGAAGATGCCAGGCGTGACGAGGGAAGCGTCGTTGCGGGCATCCAGTCGGTTGCGGTATTCGTTGCTCTGGGAGATGGCCCAAGGGGAGAGGAAGAAGGAAAGGGTTGCCACTGCGGTCACGATGGGCAGGGAGAAGCGGAACACGGGCAGGAGCCAGGCGGTGAGCGGCAATCCCGAGGCGGACCAGACGACCATTTCCGAATCCCGGTAGGCGCGGCTCATGGGGAGGAGGATGGCCATGAACAAGGTGAGGGAGAGGAGCACGGGCAGGTAGTTGAGGGCAGCGAAACCCAGGATGGCTGCCACGGCTTCTGGCGCGAGCTTTCCGCCTGCGGCTTCGGCGAGGAGGCGGATCATCTGCGTGGAGATGAGGATGGCGAAAAGCGCCACGAAGACGCCTGCTGCCGCGTGGGAGAATTCACGCCGTGCGGCGCGCTCGAAGATCATGCTTTGGGTTTCCGCGAAAGATTGCAGGGCGCACAGAATTTAGCATAAAACACGTCCTGGCGGACGGCGATGAACCTTCGGGCGGCGGAATACTGCGGTTTGGGCTTCTCGCCCCCCGTTGCGGCATGCAAGGCGTCGCCCGTCGCGCCCGCCAGCCCGCAACGATCCATTCGGTGATCCGCCTTCAAATGTCCAATCGTGAATACCAGTCTTAATCCCTTTGAAATCAGGGCAAGGTTTTTACGCCCAACGGCACTACTGTGCGGCAGATCAAAGACCGTCTTAATCCCTTTGAAATCAGGGCAAGGTTTTTACGGCGCGCCATATCTCATGAGCGCCCTGGAGTACGCGTCTTAATCCCTTTGAAATCAGGGCAAGGTTTTTACCAAGAAGCCCTTGAACAAAGGCTTCGAGCTCCTGCGTCTTAATCCCTTTGAAATCAGGGCAAGGTTTTTACCATTGACCGGCCACTGCAATTGCTCCGAGAAATCCGTCTTAATCCCTTTGAAATCAGGGCAAGGTTTTTACTTTGATCGGGAAGCAGAGTCCAACAACATCGGCAGGTCTTAATCCCTTTGAAATCAGGGCAAGGTTTTTACTTTTTTATAGAATAGAAAATTAGACATTTTATGGCCTTAATCCCTTTGAAATCAGGGCAAGGTTTTTACAACGGGTTTTTACCCAAAACGGATCACTGAACCGGGTCTTAATCCCTTTGAAATCAGGGCAAGGTTTTTACCGGCGGGTATGGAATCCTTGTGACGCTCACAAGGGGTCTTAATCCCTTTGAAATCAGGGCAAGGTTTTTACCGCAAATGGACGGACAAGGATGGCGTGGAACGCTACGTCTTAATCCCTTTGAAATCAGGGCAAGGTTTTTACCAACAAATCCCGGCGTTTCGTTGCATCGCCATTGGTCTTAATCCCTTTGAAATCAGGGCAAGGTTTTTACGGACATCGAGAAAGAGTTGGCTAGTGTGGAAAACGTCTTAATCCCTTTGAAATCAGGGCAAGGTTTTTACAAGCCAAGGCGGCGAAAGCCAGCGCGCTGCTCAAGTCTTAATCCCTTTGAAATCAGGGCAAGGTTTTTACCGGCGGAGTACGACGAAATCATGGATGGCGAAGGTCTTAATCCCTTTGAAATCAGGGCAAGGTTTTTACGCGGCTGCCTGGG
>JAISLJ010000073.1 GCA_031290955.1 Zoogloeaceae bacterium
CCATGCTGAAACACAACACGCCCTGGCATATTCAGGGTGCGCGACCAGAGGAGGCGCACTGTCCGGGATGAGGATTTGTCCGCGCGCTGCCGCAAGGTGTGCCGTGGAGGGCGTAGCCCGGAACGGCATCGCCTTGCGGCAGCGCGCGGATGCACGACAACCCCCCTCCCCGATATGCGCGCGTTCCGCGCAGAAAGGAGAGCATTCCAGAATGCGATAGACCAAAAACTTCATCAACACTGACCGCACAAAATACTTGACTGCGAACACGGTTGCTCCTGCGGCGCGATGGCGGGCAGTTGACGCCGCTTGCCGTAGGCGGGCTGAGTCCCGATGCCTTGGGACGGCGCTTTTGGCTGGACGAGCATCCGCGCCTGAAAATCCTGCTCGATGCCCGCGCCCCCAACCGGTTCGATGCCGATTGCGCCCTGCCCGATCCCTACGACGGTATCATCGTCGGGCAGGCGGGCAAGCTGGAAGTGCACGATTGCATGGGCGCGCCCCTGTTCCTGGAAACTCCGGAAGAGGCAAGGCCCTGGGGTCTGTTGACCTTCGACGCCCTGGACGCGGGGCGCTTTGCCGATGTCGACCTGGAAGATTTGCATGCGCTGGCCCGCTTTGTCGCGGCTTTGGTTCGGACAGCGCGTCACATGGAAACGCTGCGCCGTCGCGCCGCCCAACGGGAAGCGCGCATGCCGCGTCCGGATGGCGCCGCCGCGCGCGACACGCAGGAATTGATTGGGCAGGGCGCGGCATTTCGCAAGATGCAGGATGAAATCCGGCTGGTTGCGGGCGCGGGGCTTGCCGTGCTGCTGGGCGGGGAAACCGGCGTGGGCAAGGAACTGGTCGCCGCGGCCATTCACCGGCAATCGCCACGCGCGCAAGCGCCGATGGTCAGCCTCAATTGCGCCGCGCTCCCGGAAACCTGGTGGAAAGCGAACTGTTTGGCCATGTGCGCGGCGCGTTTTCCGGCGCGGTGCGCGAGCGGCGCGGCAAGTTCGAACTGGCCGACGGCGGCACGCTCTTTCTCGACGAGGTGGGCGAATTGCCGCTTGCCATCCAGGCCAAACTCCTGCGTGTGCTGCAAAGCGGCCAGTTGCAGCGGCTGGGGTCAGACCACGAGCATCGGGTTGATGTGCGCCTCATCGCCGCCACCAACCGCGATCTGGCAGCCGAAGTGCAAGCGGGACGATTCCGCGCCGACCTCTACCATCGCCTCAGCGCCTATCCGTTGCGCGTACCGCCACTGCGCGAGCGCGATGGCGACGTCCTGCTGCTAGCCGGACACTTTCTGGAACAGAACCGTCCTCGCCTGGGCCTGCGCGCCCTCTGCCTTGCGCCCGCCGCGCAACAGGCCCTGTTGCGTTACGATTGGCCGGGCAACGTCCGCGAACTGGAACACCTGATCGGACGCGCCGCGCTCCGCGCCCTGACGGCCAGCCCCACACACCTGCGCATCCTGACCCTGGAAGCGGAACACCTCGGCCTTGATGCGCAAGGATCGGGGAGCGAGAACCGGGAAACACTCCCGGAGCGCCTGCGGACGGCGGACCATGCGCCGGATTACGTGGCGGATCACGCGCCAAAAACTCTGCCCGATGGCCCGCTGCGTCCCGCTATCGAGGCGTTGCAACGCCGGATGATCGTCGCAAGCCTGGCGCGCCACCAAGGCAACCGCGCCGCCGCCGCCCGCGAACTGGGCCTCGACCGCGCCAACCTCAACCGCCTGGCCCGGCGGCTTGGGCTTTTCGTGTGAGATTTGGGGCCGCGACAATGATGCCGATTCAAAGCAGGAACGGTGAAACACCGGGAGGCCATCTCGCCACAAGCGAGCGTGGTGAAGCAATCCAGCACAGAATATAATTCGCCTTACAATGCAGAAAAGGTTACAAGATGATTTTGTCCGCTGAAGAGTTCATTTCACTTCGCAGCAGCGATGTCAAGGCAGAATATGATCGCGCGGCACACGAAGAGGCTCCGCTGGATGTCTGGAAAGATGTGCTTGAAAGATATCCTGATTATACCCTTTGGATCATTCATAACAAAACCGTTCCGCTTGAAATTTTGCAGATGTTGTCCACCTCAAACGATGCCAAAATCAGGCGGGATGTGGCGGTAAAAAGGAAATTATCACCTGAACTGTTTGAGCAATTATCGCAAGATGCCGATCCTGAAGTCAGGTCTCAAATTGCGATCAATAAAAAAACGCCACTTCATATTCTTGAACTACTCTGCAATGATAAAGACCAAAGCGTGGCAAATACTGCGAAATCCCAACTGAAAGGGAGAACTACAGGCATTTGGATTTGACGCGAATGGTATTTGAGGATGGCTATTTTCACAAAAAAGCAAAAAGCAGGAACAGGGCACGGATACACAATGAGCATGAACCAAGGCGATGAAATTTGCACGCAGGACAACGCGCCCCCCATCCTGATTCCTGCCATCTGTAATGATGATGGCGACGCAATGGATGCAATGACGGGTGATCCCCTGTTCAGGCGGACCAGGGGGCGGGGGCGCGCACAGCGGGCCAGACCGGGCTTTCGATGGAAAGGGCAAGCTGTCGGGCCAGTTCTTCCATGCCTTCGTATCCGGCATAGCCGAATTCGCGTTCCTGATTGATGTCCAGAAAAGGAATGCGCGCCTTCAAGGCCGTGTAGAGATTGCGCCCGCCCGCAATCAGGATGTCGGCACGGTATTCTCGGTAGATGGAAAGCAGTGATTTCGGGCTGCCATCCTCGATCATTTTGGCTTCCGGCCCCATCAGTTCGCGGATGCGGGCCTTGTCTTCCTCGGTGGATTTGCGGGTGCCCGTCGCCACCACAGTCATGCCCAGATCCTGCAAGGCGGAAACGATGGACCAGGATTTCACGCCGCCGGTATAAAGCAGCACCCGCTTGCCCCGCAGGCGTTCCCGCCACGGTTGCAGTCGGGCGTTCGCCTTTGCCTCCTCGCGGACGATCATCGCCTCGGTCCGTGCCGCCAAGTCAGGGGCGCCGATCTGGCGGGCGAATTCCCGGAAGGCGCTGGAGGTATCCTGGACGCCATAAAAACTCCCCTCGAAGAACGGGACGCCATAGTGTTCCCGAAGTTTGCGGGCCACGTTCAGAAGCGCCTTGGCGCAGACCACCATCGTTACCTGGGCGCGGTGCAGGGTCTGGATTTCCCGGAAACGCGCGTCGCCCGAGAGCGTGCCAAGGATACGCAAGCCCAGTTCGTCGAAGAGCGGCGCGACCTTCCAGAATTCGCCCGCGATGTTGTATTCGCCGATCAGGTTCACATCGTAGGTAGGGATGCCCGCCGGATGCGGTCGGGGCGGTTCCGGCTCGGCCGTGCCGATCACATACCTGAACATCGCCTCGCCCGCCAGCCGGTTGCCCAGATTCTTGGTGCCATAGAAACCGGCGGCATCCACCGGAATCACCGGCACGCCCCAACGTTCGGCGGCCGCCTTGCAGGTTGCCTCCAGATCGTCGCCAATCAGCGCCGTCACACATGTAGCATAAACGAACACGGCGGCGGGGCGATAGCTTTCAATGGCCTGCCGAATGGCGTGAAACAGGCGCTTTTCCGAGCGCCCCATGATGACGTCGACCTCCGAGAGGTCGGTGGTCATGCCGATCCGGTACAGGGCCGGGCCGGAGGAACGCGCCCCGCGGTTATCCCAGGAATTGCCGGAGCAGGCAATCGGCCCGTGCACGATGTGCGCGACATCGGCAATCGGCAAGAGGGCGATTTGCGCGCCATCAAAAGCGCATCCGCCCGCCGTTGCCCCCGGCTTGGGCCGGGCACAGCCGGATTTTTCCTTGTGGTTGTGGGCACAGGCAGGCTCGTCGAGCAAGGCCTGGATTTCGCTGGTTTTCATGGGATTTTCCTCCAGATGTCCGAACATCCAAGCAAAAGCCAGTCCACGCGCAAGCGCTTGTTTTGTCTTGGGTTTCAGGGGGATCTGTTGTTACAAAGGCGACAAACCAGGCCCAAACACGGGATGCCACGGCGGCTTTTTGCAGGATGCCCACACCTACAAAGCATAGGCGTCAAGACCCGTCTGCCTCACCAGTATCTTGTTCGCCGGGCAAGGTCGCTCACGCGAAGGTTCATTCTTCCTTCAGCAGGAACTTGTTGCTGATCGCCTTGAAGGAAAAGTGTTCGCCGTGCAGTGCTTTGAAAACCAGTCCTTCACGAATGCCTCCGGATGCGCACAGCAAGGTTTTCCCGTCCGCAGACTGGATGAGTTGCTCCACTCCGGTAATTTCCTCATGGCTGCCGGGTACTTCCGTGCCATCGAAGACGCCCAGGATTGGCACGTGTTGCAGACCCAGCAGCGCGGCGAAATTCTTGCGTTCCTGTGCGAAGAGATATCGCTCCTGGTTCGTGTCGTAAATATCAAAGAGGTGGAATTCCAATTCGCTACGCTGGTAGCGGTTTCCCTGAATGCCCGGCCCGATGACTTCGCCCTGCAAGGCAAGCCCGAAGCACTCGGCATTGCGCATTCTGTCCTCGATTTCCAGGCGCAGGGCGAGATTCCACAAGGCGCTGCTCTTGTCCGCATCCAGGGTAATATTGCGGCTGCAAACGCGGAATTTTTCTTCGGAATCAAGATAAAGGGTACAGCTCATGCCGTCGAGCTTTTCCGTAACTTCATAGGGCCGATGCGCAAGTATCTCGGGAAAAAGGAGGTTTTGTACGCGCTCCTGATCGGTTCTGGGGACTTCCGCCGGGAACGGCGTTCCCGGCGACGGCCCCAGCATCTGCCTTGCCGGCTTTTGCGGCGGCTCCCATTTCTGGATGCCCAGCGTTTCGGTCAAGTCCTGCCCCTCGACACCGTTGCTTCCGGAAAGGGGAAGCAAGAGCCCCTGGCTTATCTGCCCGCGCAGTTTGACTGTGCGCAGGCGTTCGCCGGGGATGTCGTTGTACACCTTGGGTTCCCCTTTCGAGAGAAAGGGCGCGAGTGTGTGCGGCACCCAGGAATCAATCTCCAGATAGATCGCCAGATCGCCCGGCTGGAAGTCGCCTTTCTTGACGACCACTTTCCAGCCGCCGACCACAGCGCATTCAATGGCGTCCGCGCCGGGAATCGGGCGAATGTCGTTGATTACGCGAATGCTCGCCAGCTTCCGTTCACTCATACTGTGGCCTTTTCGTGTTCCGGATCAGGTATCCAGCCGCGCTGTCGCATCCCGGACGATTCGATCCGGGCGGATGGAGGAAGAGTTGAGGGTGAGAAGCGAACCAGATGTTCATAGCGTCCATAGGGGTTTTGCTGTTGAGGACGGTCTGGGGTAGGT
>JAISLJ010000074.1 GCA_031290955.1 Zoogloeaceae bacterium
TTCCATCTTCTTCTCCTTTCCTTGTCTTGAGCGAATCTACCACTTCCCGCAACACCTCACGCGCAAAAAACAGCGGCCAGCGTGAAAATTGAATCGAATCGTCCGGGATGCGACAAGTACCCAATCACCCACCTTGATTTCCTCAATCGGTTTCCAGCCTTCCTTGGTTGTGATCGGTGTGCCCTTGATGAAACATCCACCCGTAGTATCCGGGTAGCGGATGTTTTCATCCGTCCGGGTGATTTTTCCGTAGACTTCATCAAAAAGCTGTGGCCCTGAAAGGTCTGTTCTCCGGGAAGCGTCCGAAACCAGTGTTTCGAGTGAATCCAGACGGAACAATTCGCCAAATTCATCGGCAAGTTCCTGGTCGTACAGCGCGTTCCTGGCGGCTTGCAATTGTGCCTGCCGCAATTTGTAGGCTTCCTGGAGTTTGAGATGCAAGGGCATATCGGCAATGGCTCCGGCAAAGAATTTGGCCGCCTTTGTTTTCGCCATTGAATTCATCGTTGTCATCATGCCTCCGCTCGAAAATGAAACCTTGGTCGCATACGCTGTCGCCATTACATCCGTAAAATTCTCAACAATCCGGAATCTAGCCGCCCAGGCGGTAGAGGGCAACTTCGGCGTTCAGGTTCGGGTTGGCATTGACCAGTTCCCCATAGGCGAAGGCCAGGCGTTCGCGGATCTGGATGCGCTCGTTGGCGCACAGGGCGTCGAAATCGGCGATGGTGAAAAAGCGCACGTTGGGCGTATCGAACCACTGGTAGGGCAGATGCTTGGAAACCGGCATCCGTCCGGCGGCAATCGCTTCCCGGTGCGGCTTGAAACCAAAGTTGGGGAAGGAAACCACCGCCTCGCGGCCCACGCGCAGCATTTCATGCAGGAGCGGCACAGTATGGCGCACCGTCTGCAACGAAAGCGACATGATGACATGATCGAACGCGCCATCCTCGAAACTGGAAAGCCCGTGTTCCAGATCGAATTGCAGGACATTGACGCCATTGCGGATGCAGGCGGTGAGATTGTCCGGATCGAGTTCCACGCCGTGGCCCAGGATGTTCTTCTCCCGCTTCAGGAAGGCCAGCAGCGCGCCGTCGCCGCAACCCAGGTCCAATACCCGCTCGCCGGGAACGATCCAGCGGGCAATGGATTCAAAATCGAAACGTCCGCGCATGCTCGTGTGCGGGCTGCTCATGATGCAATCCCCTGGAGATAGGCAGCAAGCGCCTGATGATAGTGCGGGTCGTCGAGCAGGAAGGAATCATGCCCGGCGGCGCATTCGATTTCCGCGTAGCTCACCTCACGCCCGTTGTGGAGCAGGGCGCGGACGATCTCGCGGCCGCGTTCCGGGGCAAAGCGCCAGTCGGTGGTAAAGGAAGCCACGAAGAACTTCGCCCGCGTCCGGGCAAAGGCGGCGCGCAAATCCCCCTCACAGGCAAAGGCAGGGTCGAAATAATCGAGGGCCTTGGTAATCAGCAAATAGGTGTTGGCATCGAAGGTCTCGGCGAACTTGTCGCCCTGATGCCGCAGGTAGGATTCGATCTCGAATTCCACCTCGTAATGGAAGCTGCGTCTGCCGTGCTTCAACTGGCGGCCAAACTTCTCGGCCATCTGGTCATCGGAAAGATAGGTGATGTGACCGACCATGCGCGCCAGCCGCAGGCCGCGCCGGGGAATGACGCCATGTTCGTAGTAGTGGCCGCCGTGGAAATCCGGGTCGGAAAGAATGGCCTGGCGGGCGACCTCGTTGAAGGCGATGTTCTGTGCCGAGAGCTTGGGCGCGGAGGCAATGACCACGCCGTGCCGCACCCGTTCCGGGTAGGCGAGCGTCCATTGCAGCGCCTGCATGCCGCCCAGCGAACCGCCAATGACGGCGGCCCAGGCGTCAATGCCCAGATAATCGGCGAGCCGCGCCTGCGCATCGACCCAATCCTCCACGGTCACGAGCGGGAAATCCGCGCCATAGGGCTTGCCGGTTCCAGGATTCACGGACATGGGGCCGGTGGAGCCGTGGCAACCGCCCAGGTTGTTCACGCCCACCACGAAAAAGCGTTCGGTATCGAGCGGCTTGCCGGGGCCGACCAGGTTATCCCACCAGCCGACGGTCTTCCCGGGACGCTGCGGATCGTAAAAGCCCGCGACATGATGGTTGCCGGAGAGCGCGTGACAAACCAGCACTGCGTTCGTCCCCGCCGCGTTCAGCGTGCCGTAGGTCTCATAGACCAGCGTAAAGCCCAGCAGGGAAGCGCCGCTTTGCAACGGAATTTCCTCGTCGAAGCGCGCCACCTGGGGTGTGACGCGCCCAACGGAGCGGAAATCGTTCATGATGCTCCAGAAGAAAACCCGGTCTGCCAGAAAAAGCGTGGACAAGACCGGGTCATTCGCCTCGCTTTAGCCGTATCACGCGACTTCCCGGAACCTCACGAAAGCCGCCCTTCGCGCCTGCAAGCTGAGTTCAAAACGGCGCGAAGCGCGAACAGTAACGGGACGAACCGGAAAAGTCAATGATCCCGCAATGCCCCGTTGGCCCCCGAGCAGTATTGAGATTGTCGAGCACGACGCGGATCGACTCGGCTTCGGGATATAGGCCGACGAGATGGCGCATACCGTGGGCCAATTCAATCCGTGTCCGGCGTTCCATGACCCGCCCCTCACGCCAACCCCGCTTGGGTTCGCGGAGCATCATCCGATCGCGTACCCCGTTACGTTGGTATTCGGTATCCTGCCGCGGGGGGGGGGGGTCCGGGTTTTGCCGCGATCGGCGCGCGAACTTCGCCGACGAGTTGCTTCGGACTTTCGTCGAAACACACCACCGGATGCGCCGGGTCATAAGGCGCGTTATAGACATCGAGCACATCTTCCATCGCGGCGACAAACTCGGCGCCCACTTCCGGAAGACGCCCCTCCTGAACCTGCCAGGGTTTCAGGGTGTTTTTTTAAAAGGAGCCGAACCACCTCATCACGGAACGATTCGGCATAACCTAATGGCACCACCTGATCGGCAAGCAGGCGCCGCGTCCAGTGAGCGTGTTCTTCCAATTTCCATACCATGAATGCCTTCGATTCAACTTGACTGGCTACTAGGATGATATCGGAAACGATGTCCGGGAATCGGAGAAATTCGCCACGGGTGAAAAACATCGGGCGCGGAGCAAGAAGCACTGTTCTCATGGCATGGGAAGCCCATGGCGGCGCGAACATCTCCGCCCGGTCCGGCGCTCCTGGCGCTCATCCGGGCGGAGCGGGCGGGAGGTTTACTTCATGAGCTCGATGACGGTTGGCTGATCCAGCACTCCGCTGGCCTCGATTTGCCGGGATTGCTGGAAACGGATCAATTGCGATTTGGTTCGCGGTCCGAGCTTCCCGTCGGGTTTACCGACGTTGAATCCCAACTCGTTGAGTCTCGTCTGCGCTTCAAAAAGCGACATCTGCTGCGTCGAGGCGCCCTGGACGGCGAGGTTGCCGCCGGTGCCGAG
>JAISLJ010000075.1 GCA_031290955.1 Zoogloeaceae bacterium
AAAGCCTGGAAGAAATAAGCGTCGCTGCGCTCCGCAAGGAACAACTCCCTCACCCGGCGCTTCGCGCCACCCTCTCCCGCCAAGCGGGCGAGGGTAAGAATATGGGCGCATCGCGCCAAATGAGCGGCGAAGACCTGGAACAAACCCTGCTCCGATATGCCATGCTCTACAACGAACTCCTGCCCCAGTCCGCACTCAACAGCAAAACTCCCATGGACGCCATGAACATCTGGTATGCTTCCCCCCCTCAGATCTTCCTGCATCCGCCAGGATCGAATCGTCCGGGATGCGACAGTCCCTCAGTCCCCGCTCTTCCGTTCCCCTGATCCTGCGTAGTCGCGGGCGAATTGCCAGGCGATGCGACCGCTTCTTGCACCGCGGCCCAAGGCCCAATTGAGCGCCTCCTGGCGGGCGGCGGCGATGGCGGATTCGGGAAAACCGAAATCGCGCAGCCAGTGGGCAACGATGGCAAGATAGGCGTCCTGATCGAATGGATAGAACGAAACCCACAGGCCAAAGCGTTCGGAAAGGGATATCTTCTCCTCGACGGCTTCGCCGGGATGGATTTCGCCCCCGGCGCGGGTGCTCTCCAGGTTTTCGGAAAAATATTCGGGAATCAGGTGGCGGCGGTTGGAAGTGGCATAGATGAGGACGTTTTCCGGCGGTGCGGCAATCGAGCCATCCAGCACGGATTTCAGGGCCTTGTAGGCGTTCTCGCCCGTCTCGAAGGAGAGGTCGTCGCAAAAGAGCAGGAATTTTTCCGCGCGTCCGGCCAGCCCATCCACGATCTCGGGCAGGTCGACCAGATTTTCCTTGTCGACTTCGATCAGACGCAGGCCGTTGCCGGAAAACTCGTGCAAAAGCGCCTTGACGAGCGAGGATTTGCCCGAACCGCGCGCGCCGGTCAAGAGCGCATTGTTCGCCGGGCGTCCGGCAACGAACTGGCGGGTGTTGGCGACAATGCGCGCCTTCTGCTCCTCGATGCCGACAAGATCGGCAAGACGGATGGGATGCGGATTTTCCACCGGCGCGAGAAAGCCGCGCTCCGCGCCTGCCGGGCGACGCCAGCGGCAGGCCACGACCCGGCGCCAGTCGGGTTCCTGCGCGGGCGGCGGCAAGCGCGATTCCAGGCGGGCAAGGAAGGCTTCGGCGTGTTCCAGCAGGCGTTCCAGCCGCGCGACGGTTTCCGGGGGCAAGGACATGGCATTGGGACCCAAATTGAAAATGGAAAATGCCCGGAGGCGGTTATACTTGGCGAGGCGCGATTCTAACAGCAGAATTCCCGCTCTTGTTGAATCGTTTTTCATTCCTTCTCCCGGCCCGATTCCATGTCCAGACGCGCATTTCTTCCCCGGCACCGGCGCTTCCTGCCGCGCATCGTCCTTTCGCTCGCCCTCCTCTCTTCCTGTTCGCTCCATGATTCCTGCGTCGCGCCGGAACCCGCGCCTGTCCAGCAGGCCGTCTGTCCGCCCGCGCCCGTCTGCGCGCCGCAGGCGCAAGCGACGCCGCCATCGACGCCGCAAGTGCCGCGGCTGGAGGCTGGAACCTGGGATGATCTCGTCGGCTGGCGGGAGGAACGTTTCACGGAAGCCTGGGGGGCGTTCCGCGAATCCTGCCGGAAACTTTCCGGTCGCGAGGAGGGCGGCGCGGATTGGCGTGGCGTCTGCGCGGCGGCAGAGGCGGTCGATCCACTGGACGACAAGGCCATCCGCGCTTTCTTCGAGGCGCGTTTCCTCCCCCATGCCGCCGTGGAGGCGGATGGACGGCGGGACGGCCTCATCACCGGCTATTACGAGCCGCTGATCCGGGGCCGCCGCGCGCGTGACGCCCAGAACACGGTGCCGGTGCTGGGCGTGCCCGCCGACCTGCTCATCATCGAACTGGGCGACCTCTACCCGGACCTCAAGCATCGTCGCCTGCGCGGCCGACTGGCGGGCAACCGGGTGCTGCCCTACTGGAGCCGGGAAGAAATCGATGCGCGGCTGGAAACCCTGCCGCAGCACGAATGGCCGGGGAAACCGCTGCTCTGGGTGCAAGACCCGGTGGAATTCTTCTACCTGCAAATCCAGGGTTCTGGCCGGGTAGAACTGCCCGACGGCAGCCGGGTGCGAATCGGCTATGCCGAGCAGAACGGGCATCCCTACGCCTCCATTGGCCGTCTTCTGGTCGAGGCGGGGGAACTGAAGCCGGAAGAAGCCTCCATGCAGGGCATCCAGCTCTGGGGCCGGACGCATCCCGAACGCCTGCGCGCCCTCCTGAACCGGAATCCGAGCTATGTGTTTTTCCGGGTGCAGGAGCATTCCGAAGGCGGCCCCATCGGCGCGTTGGGCGTGCCGCTCACGCCGGGGCGCAGTCTGGCCGTCGATCCGCGCTACATTCCCCTGGGCGCGCCGGTGTGGTTGCAAACGAGCTATCCCAACCGCCCGCAACCCTTGCGCCGCCTCATGCTGGCGCAGGATACCGGCGGCGCGATCAAGGGCGGCGCGCGCGCCGATTTCTTCTGGGGCTTTGGCAAGGCTGCGGGCGAAGAGGCCGGGCGCATGCGCCAGGAAGGTCGCCTGTGGGTGCTCCTACCCAAAGCCAAAGAGGTGAAGGAACAACCATCATCCCGCCTAGAGCCGACGCACAAAACACGCTCGCCCACCGTCTTCACGGCGATTCCCGCAAAGGATGGGCGCGCCCGGCCAGAGCGCCCCGAGGTTTCCACGGACGAATGAACAGCGATGAATGCTTCTCCCCTTCATGACGCAGCGGTATTGATTGGCCGTTTCCAGCCCTTCCACAACGGGCACGCCGCCCTGCTGAAAGCGGCGCTCGGCAAGGCGGAGCGGGTGTGTATCATGCTCGGTTCCTCCTTTCAGGCGCGTAACGCCAAGAATCCTTTTACCTGGGAAGAGCGCGCCGCGATGATCGGCCTGTGCCTTGAAGAAGCCGACATGAAGCGGGTAGCCTTCCTGCCGGTACGCGACTATTATGACGACCAGCGTTGGGCGAAGGCGGTCGAACAGGGTGTGCTCGCCCAGTTGAAGCGCATGCAGTTGCGCAAGAAATCACCGCGCGTCGCGCTCATCGGTTTTCACAAGGACGCTTCCAGCGAGTATCTCCGGCGTTTTCCGCGCTGGGATTTCATCGGCATGGAGCGACAAGGTGAGATCGATGCCACCAGTGTGCGCCGGATCTACTTCGACCTGCGCAGTTTCCGGGTCGTCGCGGCGCTCTACAAGGGGCTGCTGCCGGATGCCGTCACGGTGTACCTGCGCGGCTGGTCACAGCTTTCCGCCTACCCTGTCATGCGCGCCGAACACCATGCCATTGAGGAATACCGCAAGAAATGGGGCGGCGGCCCCTTTGTCACGGTGGATGCCCTGGTGACTGCCGCAGGGCATGTTCTCCTGATTCGCCGTGGACGCGGCCCAGGGCATGGCTTGTGGGCACTCCCCGGCGGCTTCCTGGAAGGCCGGGAGCGGCTGGCGCAGGGCGCGATGCGGGAATTGCGCGAGGAAACCGGCCTGGACCTTGCCAGGGCGGATTTCACGGCCACCCTGAAAACCGTGACCGTTTTCGACCACCCGGATCGCAGCCAGCGTGGCCGCGTCATCACCCATGTCCATTGGTTCGACCTGAAGCGGGAAACCCTGCCCGAAGTCACCGGCGCCGACGACGCCGCGCTCGCCAAATGGGTTCCGATCACCCAATTGCCCGCGCTGGAAGCCGAATGCTTTGAAGATCACTTTCACATCCTCGACCATTTTCTGGGGATCACGGGATAAACGCGATCAACGCACAGGGGGAACCGAACGTTCTCCGCTGACCGAAAGTCGCCTTTTCATTCCATCTCCCTTCAGGCATGGGTATCTACATGTCAACACCTATACCTGAAGGGGGCTAGTCCGCCTTGTTTTCGGGGGGATTTTCCTTTTGGCGCAGTTCGGCGAGGTAGAGGGCGGAAAGGGTTTTGGCGTCCGTGATTGCGCCGGAACGGATGGCCGCGTGCAGGGCGGCGCAGGACATGGGAAAGGTCTCCAGGAATTCCCCGGCGTCGAGTTGGGGCGCGGAGACACGTTCCAGGGCGCGGGCCAGGAAGATGTCGATCTGTTCGTTGGCATAGCCAATGGCCGGATGGATGATCCCCAGATGTTCCCAGACCCCGGCGGCGTAGCCGGTCTCTTCGAGCAGTTCGCGCCGGGCGGCGGCTTCCGCCGTCTCGCCGGGATCGCGCTTGCCTGCGGGGAACTCGAAGAACACCTGTCCAACCGGGTAGCGGAATTGCCGTTCCAGCAGCAGGTCGCCATTTTCGAGAACAGGAACGATTGCCACCGCGCCCGGATGCAGGATGTATTCGCGGAAAGCCTGCGCGCCGTCCGGCAGGCGCACCTGGTCGCGGCGCACCGTCAGGAGGCGGCCGCGATAGACCTCCTCCGAAGCTAGCCGGGTTTCGCGCAGATGCGCGTCAGCGTCATGGTCATTGCACATGGGGAAAACTCCTTTGTCGTCATTTTCGGGTTTCATGCGGGGGGAAACGTTTCGCTTTCCCCTGCCCCGCCGATCATACTGCCTTCCAAAAGCGTGTGCACCGCGTTGCGAATTTCCGGTTCCGGGTCGGCAAGCAAGGGGATCAGGCGGGGACGCGGGGCGCGAGGGAGCGCAGCGAGGCGCACCCACCATTCCGGGTCGGCGAGGAAATGCGCCGCCAATTCCGGCAGGGCGCGACTGGCCACGAGGGCGCGGATTTCCGGCTCCGGATCGTCGCGCAAGAGGGAAAGCGCAAAAGCAGGCAAGCGGCGGGCCACGGCTTTGCGGACTTCCCGCTCAGGGTCGCGCGCCAGGCGCGTCAATTGCCCGTGCGGCAGGCGCTTTGCGAGCGTCACCCGCACCAGATAATCCGGATCGCCCACGAGCAGGAGGAGGTTTTCGGGCGGCAGGCGCAGCGCGACGCTCAGACGCACTTCGCGGTCCGGGTCACGCGCCATGTCGATCAGGCTTTGCAGCGGCAGACGGCTTGCCACCACGCGGCGCACCACTTCATCCGGATCGCGCCGCAGCGGGAGAATGGCGGCAAGCGGCGCATAGCGGCAGGCGATGGCACGACGCTCCCAAAAGGCGTCGGCAAGGAACTTTCCGGCTTCCTGCGGATGTCGGCGCAAAAAACGGTCGATCTGGCGACCACTTTGCGCGCACACACAAATGTCGCCTGGCGCGCACCTGCCTCGGGAGGGCCAGGCATCCCGCGCATAGGCGCAGGCGAACGCGACGCAAGGCGCAGTTTCGTCCAGCGGCGCGGAAAAGGGAGGATTTGTCGGCATGGCAAATTGTCAGGTTCGAGTCCAAGACGAAGAGCACAAGCACGAATTGCGCCGGGAATTGGCGTTTTATACGCCGGGGCGTCCGTTATTCGGATTTCACCGCGTCAGTTGCTCCGGGGCAAGCGAGCGCGTGTCGTTCACGGCTGCGTCGTGCACCCGGATGCCGCTCTCTCCAACGGAGTCGGTATGTGTCACGTTCCGCTGTGTGATTCCCGTGATTCAGCCGCGACCCGTCGCGCAGGCACAGCACCACGCGCCGTGTCCAGACAATTGCCGTCCGCCAGGACACCTAGGACTGGTTGTTGGAGAGGGCGGCGATGCGGGTTTCGAGGGGAGGGTGGGTGGCGAAGAGTGCGGAGAGCTTGCCGCCGAAAATGCCGGAAGCCTGCATGCTTTCCGGCAGGGGCGCGGGATGCAGGTTTCCCAGGCGGCGCAGCGCCGAAATCATGGATTGCGGCTGGCCCAGATAGGCGGCGCTCCCCGCGTCGGCACGGAATTCGCGCTGACGGGAGAACCAGGCGACAATGGCGCTGGCGAGAATGCCCAGGACAACCTGCATGACGATGACCGTGACCATATAGCCCGCGCCGCCGCTGCGCTCCGACTTGAGGATCACCCGGTCGACCACATAGCCGATCACCCGCGCCAGGAAAAAGACGAAGGTATTGACCACGCCCTGGATCAGGGTGAGCGTCACCATGTCGCCATTGGCGACGTGCGCGACCTCATGCCCAAGCACCGCTTCCACCTCGCTGCGGGTCATGCCATCCAGCAACCCCGTCGAGACCGCCACCAGTGCCGCGTCACGCCGCGCGCCCGTGGCAAAGGCATTGGGCACGCCCTCGTAGATGGCGACTTCCGGCATGCCGATGCCAGCGCGTCCGGCAAGCCGCTCGACGGTTCGGAGAAGCCAGACTTCGGTCTCGTTGCGGGGCTGCCGCGGATCAATGACCCGCGCCCCGACCGAATGCTTGGCGATCAGCTTGGAGAGAAAGAGCGAGATGAGCGCCCCGCCGAAACCGAACACCGCTGACACAAGCAGAAGCGCCAGAAGATTCAGCCCTCCTTGGGTCAGATAGCGGTCAATGCCCAGAAGCATGCACACAATGGACAATACCACCATGATGGCGAGATTGGTCAATACCAGCAAAACGATCCGTTTCATGAAAGACTCCTTGTTTCCTGTAATCCCCGGCTCCTTGCCGGGACGTGAGACATCGCGCCTGCGCGACACAGACACAATATGGCGTAACACACTCTTTTTTTCAAGCCCCGCGCACCATAAAACTTTGTTGCAAGCGAGCGCGGCGAAGAAGCCCTGATTGGGCGCATTCGCGCCGGGGAGATTACGGTTCGTAGTGTGCCGCGATCGGCATCTGGCGTCCGCTGCCGAAGGCGCGGGGGCGCAGGCGCAGGATGGGGGGGGCCTGGCGGCGTTTGTATTCATTCTTCCAGATCATGCGCCGAATCCGGGCAATCAGGGCCGTGCCTTCCGGCGTCGCGCGCAGGCGGGCGTAGTCGGCGCGGACGCGCTCTTGCTCCTCCGCGCCCAGACGCTCGCCCTCGATCAGGATCTTCAGGATCGTATCCAGCACCGGATAGGGCGGCAGGCTGTCGGTATCGCGCTGGTCGGGCGCAAGTTCGGCGGAAGGCGCTTTCTCGATGATGGCGGCAGGGATGCGCTCGCAACCCGCCACCTCGTTTACATGCCGGGAGAGCGCGAACACCTCCGTCTTGTACAGGTCGCCAATCAGGCCCAGGCCGCCGTTGGTATCGCCATAGAGCGTGCAGTAACCGACGGAAATCTCGCTCTTGTTGCCCGTGGTCAGCAAGAGCGCGCCGAACTGGTTGGAGTATTCCATCAGCACGGTTCCGCGAATGCGGGCTTGCAGGTTTTCCAGCGCCAGTCCCCGGAGCGGCTCGCCAAACGCGGCATGGAAACCCGCTTCATACGCGGCGACCAGATCGTGGATCGGGTGTGTGTGCAGCCGAATGCCCAGGTTCCGGCAGAGCGCGACGGAATCATCGACGCTCCCGGCGCTGGAGACGCGCGAAGGCAAGGTGACGGCGATGACGTTCTCCGGCCCCAGGGCTTCGGCGGCAAGCGCGAGGGTCAAGGCGCTGTCGATTCCGCCCGAAGAACCAACCACGACGCGGGTAAAACCACAGCGGCGGGCGTAGTCGGCAAGACCCAGGAGAATCTGGCGGTGGTAGAAGGCCGTGGCCGCAAGGCCGCCGGGGGGAAGCGCGGCCAGCGGCTGGCCCGCCGCATCCCGAAAGCCGCCCTCTTGGAAGGTGAGCGTCGCCACTTCCTCCCCGAAGCGCGCCGCCTCGAAAACAACGCCTGCCTCCGGCGTGACCGCGAAGGAAGCGCCATCGAACACCAGTTGGTCGTGCCCGCCCACCTGGTTTACATAGAGCATGGGAAAGCCGTGGCGGCGGCTGGCGGCGGCAAGCAGCGCCTGGCGTTCCTCGCGCTTGCCAATGTTGGAGGGACTGGCGTTGAGCGTGAGGACGAGATCCGGCTTGGCCGCCGCCAGCCGCGCCAGCGGATTCACGGGATAATCCCGTTCGGCGTCGTTCCAGGCATCCTCGCAGAGGAGCATGCCCAGCCGCGTCTCGCCAATTGCCAGAATGCCCGCGCAATCCGGCCCCGGCTCGAAGTAGCGCCGCTCGTCGAAAACATCGTAGGTCGGCAGGAGTTGCTTTGCGTAGGAGAAGATGATTTCCCCATCGCGCAGCGCGAGCAGGGAATTTTCCAGCGCCTTCCCCGGCCCCCGCCTGCGCGTGGGCGCGCCCACGATCCAGACGAGACCGGGCGTCTCCCGGTTGGCGGCGCAGAGGTCGCCGAGCGCGGCTTGTACACGGGCGCGGAAATCCGGCTCGTCGAGCAGGTCGCCAGGCGGATAGCCGGTCAGCGCCAATTCCGAAAACACCACCACCGCCGCCCCCGCCGCCCGCGCCCGCCGGGCCGCTGCCAGCATCCGGGCGATATTGCCGGAAAGGTCGCCAATGGTGAAATTCAACTGGGCAAGGGAAAGTCTGAGGGTCATGGCAAGCCGATCAAGGGGAAATGTGCGTGATTGTAGTCCGCTTCGTTGCCAAGCACAGCGGGGGCATGCTGTTCTCCACGATCATTCCCCGCGACGGCCCCCTTGCCGCCGAGATAGACATCCTTGCCCGCGCTGCCATAAAACTGGTCGTCCTCATCACTGCCTTCAAGATAGCCATTCCCAATATGCGAGTAGAGCACGTCTACGTCATCACAACCGTCCGCAGGACAACGACCATCTGCCAAGCCCCCCAATCCAGTACAATGTCCGCATTTCCGATCTGTTCGCGCGCATGAATTCTTCTGCCATTCGTTCCACCTGGAGCAGCCGCTGGGCTTTCATTCTGGTGACCATCGGCTCTTCCGTAGGCTTGGGCAACATCTGGAAGTTTCCGTACATGGCCGGTTCGCAGGGCGGGAGCGCCTTTGTGCTCCTCTATTTCCTGTGCGTCCTCCTCATCGGCCTGCCGCTCCTGATGGCGGAAATCCTGATCGGTCGCCGGGGGAAAGGCAATCCGGTCTCCGCCATGCTGAACACGGCGGAAGAAACCCGAAGCTCGCCCCTGTGGGGACTCCTGGGCTGGGCAGGCGTGCTGGGCGCGCTGCTGATCCTCTCCTTCTACAGCGTGGTGGCAGGCTGGATCATGGATTACCTGTATCAGGCGCTCATGGGCATGCGCGTGGATTCGGCAACAGAAGCGCAGGCGCGTTTTGCCGCCCTCCTGGCAAGCCCCTGGCGGCTGGGATTGTGGCATACCCTGTTCATGGTCCTGGTGATCGGCGTGATCGCCCGCGGTGTGGTCGGCGGCATCGAATTTGCCAACCGGATCATGATGCCGGGACTGTTCCTCATCCTCGTGGCACTCACACTCTGGGGCGCAGTAGCCGGGGACATATCGGCAGCCTGGCATTTCCTCTTCGATTTCCGGCTGGAGGACATCACGCCCAGTGTGGTGCTCGCCGCCATGGGGCACGCCTTCTTTTCCCTGAGTCTCGGCATGGGCGCAATCATGGCCTATGGCTCCTACCTGGACCACGAAAGCAACATCGCCAGCACCTCCGCCTGGGTGGCGGCAGCCGGAACGCTGGTCGGCATCCTGGCAGGGCTTGCCATTTTCTCGCTCACCTTCCAGCACGGCTTGCAGCCCACCGAGGGCGCAGGGCTGATCCTGATGACCCTGCCGCTCGCCTTCTCCCACATGCCGGGCGGAAACTTCTTCGCCATCCTGTTCTTTCTCCTCGTGCTCTTCGCGGCCTGGACTTCGGCCATTTCGCTCCTCGAACCCTTCGTGGCCTGGCTCACCGAACGCCTGGGCATCCATCGTCCCGCAGCGGCCTGGGGTACGGGCGGCGCGGTCTGGCTCCTGGGGATCGGCGTCTGTCTTTCCTTCAACGTGTGGGCGGAATACCGGCTTTCCTGGCGCTCGCTTGACCTCAATCTCTTCGATGGTTTGGATTTCCTCACCAGCCGCCTCATGATGCCGCTTTCGGGATTGGCCATCGCCATCTACGTCGGCTGGGTAATGGGGCGCGGCATCGTCGCCGAGGAGATTCGCCTGCCCCCGCGCCTCTTCGCCCTGTGGTTCAACATCTTGCGCTACGTGGTGCCGGTGGGCATCATCTGCGTATTCTGCTGGTACGCCCTGCCGCCGGAATTCAGGCCCGGCGTGATTCGCATATTGCTGCGCCCGTTTGACGTATTGCTGCACCTGTTCTGAAGGAAGAAAAACATGCATCCGGAAGATGGAATGGAAATCGAGATCCTCGCCCTTTCCCTGGAAGAAGAGATCGGGATTTCTCCCGCCCTCTCCACACAAAGCGATACGTTTTTCATGCGCGAGGCCCTGTATCAGGCACAGGCGGCGGGTTGCCTGGGAGAGGTGCCGGTGGGAGCCGTTGTGGTGCGCGAGGGCGTGATCGTCGGGCGCGGCTTCAATGCGCCAATCGGCGAACAGGACCCGAGCGCGCACGCGGAAATCGTCGCCCTGCGGGATGCCGCCCGCACCCTGGGGAACTACCGCCTGCCAGGCTGCCAACTCTTCGTGACCCTCGAACCCTGCGCCATGTGCGCCGGAGCCATCCTGCATGCCCGCATTGCCCGGGTGGTCTATGGCGCGCGCGACCTGAAGAGCGGCGCGCACGGCAGCATCGTGGACCTGTTCGCCGAAACGCGCCTCAACCACCATACGGAAATCGTGGGCGGCGTCCTCGCCGACGCCTGCGCCCGTCTCCTGAGCAATTTCTTCGCCGAACGGCGGAAGAAAAGCACCGGATTCTGAATTCCGCCCGCAATCGAACAAGGAATGCGCATGGAACAGCAGGAAAAGATCGAGGCAGCAAAGAATCCCGCGACGGCGGATTTGGTCCCCCAATGTGGCACAAACCGCCTTGCGGCGCTTTGGGTAGCTGGACGTGGAAATGCCGCGTACCTGTGCCGTCCTTCGTCCTCCGTCCGCGGATTCCCGCCCGCTGTGCTAGCATACGGCTTTTCCCGGTTTCTTGTTGTTCGTGCCCACATTCGACGATTTCGATTTTCACGCGCATTCTTCCGTTTCCGATGGCTTGCTGCGACCCGGAGAGGTTGTTCGCTGGGCGCAGACGCGCGGGATTCGTTGGTTCGCGCTCACGGATCATGATGATGTGCGCGGACACCCGCAGGCGCAAGCATGAGGCGGGTTTCCGCGGTGTTCGCCCACCGGCACCTGATCCTGGCGATCTTCCTGAAAGACCTGCAAAGCCGCTATGTCGGTTCCCTTCTGGGGCCGCTGTGGCTGGTGGCGCAGCCCTTGATCCTCGTGTTCCTCTATACGGTCATCTTTGCCCGGATCATGCAGGCACGCCTGCCGGGCATTGCCGACGAATACGGCTACAGCGCCTTCCTGTGCGGCGGCATCCTGGTCTGGAACCTCTTCGCTGAGGTGCTGCAACGCGGCAAGGGCGTCTTCGTGGAGAACGCCAACCTGATCCAGAAAGTCCATTTCCCCCGCATCGTGCTCTTCGTGCCGGTGCTCTTCGGCGCCTTGTTCAATTTCCTGCTGCTGTACGTCGTGTTCATCCTCTTCGCCCTGCTCCTGGGCATCCTGCCCGGCGCGCGCATCCTGTGCGTCCTCCCGCCCGCCCTGCTCGCGGCGGCGCTGGCGATGGCCCTGGGCGTGGCGGCGGCAATGATCCACGTCTTCGTCCGGGATGTGGGGCAGGTCGTGGATTCGCTCCTGCAATTCGGCTTCTGGATGACGCCGATTGTCTATCCCGCCGCCATCCTGCCCGACTGGGCCGCCCGGCTGATGAGCTTCAACCCGCTCGCCAGCCTTACCGGCATCAGCCAGAGCGCGACAACCGGGCAGGCAATCCCCTGGCCCGCCCTCCTTTATCCCCTGGGCCTTACCCTGGCGGCGCTGCTGCTGGCCTTCGCGCTCTACCGCAAGGGTGGCCGGGCGCTGGCGGATCATCTGTGATGGATTCCCAAAACGTCATTCAGGCGGAAAACCTTGGCAAGGCTTATCTTGTCGCCACGGGTGGCTGGAGCCGTCTGGCCGCCCTTCTGGGCCGCAAGCCTGCCACGAGCCGCTGGGTGTTCCGGGATGTGAATTTTTCCATCCGCCGGGGCGAATCGGTTGGCATCATCGGCGCCAATGGCGCGGGCAAGAGCACACTCCTGAAAGTCCTCACCGGCACGACCAGCGCCACGACGGGACGCCTCTCCATTGCCGGGAATGTCGCGGCGCTCCTGGAACTGGGCATGGGTTTTCATGGCGACTTTACCGGGCGGCAGAACGTCTATTTTTCCGGGCAACTGCAAAACCGCTCGCGCCAGGAAATCGAGGCAACGATGGCGTGGATTCAGGATTTTGCCGAAATCGGCGACTATTTCGACCAGCCGGTGCGCAACTATTCTTCCGGGATGTTCGTGCGCCTGGCCTTCGCCGTCGCCACCGCGCAGCGACCAGAAATCCTGATCGTAGACGAGGCGCTGGCGGTGGGCGACATGTATTTCCAGCACAAATCCTTTGCGCGCATCCGCGAATTCCACGCCGCAGGCACCTCGCTCCTGTTCGTCTCGCATGATCCCGTTGCCGTCAAAAGCCTGTGCGAACGCGCCCTGCTTCTGGGCGATGCGCGTCTCCTGATGGACGGCGCGGCGGGCGATGTGCTCGACTACTATTCGGCGCTCGTCGCCGCCCGCGAAAACCGGGGACGGCCCGTCGATTCCGAGCAGTTCCAGGGGCGCTCGGGCACCGGCGAGGCGAAGATCGAGCAGGTGGTGATGCTGGCGGACGGGCAGCCGACAGATTTCCTCCAGAGCGGCGCTTCCGTCACCCTGCGCGTGCGCTACCGCATCCATGCGGCGGTGCGCAGCCTCACGCTGGGTCTTCTTCTCAAGGATCGAACCGGTTATGACATCTTCGGGACAAACACCACCAATCTCGGTATGCGGCTCACCGCTGCCGTCGGCGAAAGCGCCACGGTGGAATTCCGCCTGCCGCGCCTCCTCCTGGGCGCGGGAAGCTACAGCCTGACCTTCGCGCTGCACAGCTTCATGGATCATCTGGAAGACAACTATGATTGGTGGGAACGGGCCATTGTCTTTCGTGTCATGCCGAACCCGCATCAACCGTACCAGATCGGCGTGGCCGCCTTTGACATTTCCGCAGAGGAAATCCCGGAATGAAGATCCTCTCCAAGCACACCCATCTCGATTCCCCTGGCCTTCTACGGCATGTCGCGGAACTCCAGCGTGATGGACAACACGCTGAACCCTGGCGCATCGTGCCGGAGAGGATGGAAACCCAACCAGAGGAAAAATTCATGCTGGAACCGCCCTCTCTTCGCGCCCGCCTCGCCAACCCTGTGTTCCGGCAGAAAATCCGCGACCTGCCCGGCCTGGGCGCGGCGCTCGCCTGGCTCTTCGCCCTCCTCAAACTGCCAACCATGCGCCGGATGTACCTGGAGGATCGGCAGCGCATCCAAAACATGGAAAGAGAACTCGCCGCTCTCCAGCAGCGCGTTGCCGCCGCAGAAACGCAGGACGCCCATCCCGCCGAGCGTTTCGACGCCAACCGGCTGTACGCGGAATTCAGCCGCTGCTTTCGTGGCGAGGACGCGGACGTGGCGGGCAAGCAACAGCCCTATGTGCCGATGATCGAAGAGGTTCTTGCCGGACGCGCCGCGCATGCCGTCGTTGATATCGGCTGCGGGCGGGGCGTCTGGCTCGGCCTGCTCGCCCAACGACAAATCGCCGGGATCGGCTTCGACCTCAATGCCGAAGCGGTGAACGCCGCCCGCGCCAAGGGGCTGGATGTCCGGCGGGAGAACGGGATCGACTGGCTTGCGCGCGCGCCGGACGCAAGCATCGATGTCATCACGGCTTTCCAGGTGATCGAGCACTTGCCCCCGGAAACCCTGCTCGCCTTCGTCGCCAGCGCCCAGCGCGTCCTGCGGCCCGGCGGCCTCCTCCTTTGCGAGACGCCCAACCCCGGGAATCTGCGCGTTGGCGCGTGCAATTTCTACATGGATCCTACGCACCAGCGCCCCATCCCCGCGCCGTTTGCCGAATTCATCGCCCGTTACTCCGGCTTTGCGGAGACGCGCATCCTGCCCATGAATCCCGATCCCGAAGCAGAGTGGGTCGCCGGGGAAAACCCGCTCACAGAACGTTTCAACACGCTTTTCTACGGCGCGCGGGATTACGCGCTGCTCGCCAGAAAATGACGTGCGTCGTTCCGGACAAGATGGCCCCGCAGGCATCGGAATGCGCCACCTTCCTTCATTTCGGCGCGCTCTCCGCCGAGTTCCCGCGCTGGTTGTGCCCGGTCTTCGCGGCATACCTGCGCTACGCCACGGAACCCACCCGCCTCGTCCTCGCCGCCGACCGCCTGTCGCGCAAGGCCGCGCGCGCCCTCCACGCGGCAGCGGCACAGTACGGGATTAGCCCGTTCCTGGAGATCATCCGGATCACGGATGCCGAACAGCATCGGGCGCTGTGCCGGATGGCGCATGTCGCGCTCTGCGCCCGGAATTCCCGCAAACGTGACATCATCGAGGCGGCCCGTCAGGGCTTGCCCCTCCTGCATGTGCACACGGAGATCGGCGCAAGCGCCCCCACACTGCCGGGCTTGCACCTCGTGCCGGATTCCCCGGAGGAACTCGCCGCCCTGCTCCGCGCCCTGTTCCGGGAACCCGGCCTGCGCCGGGCGTTGCGCCGGGATCAACAGGCCGCGCTCACAAACCGCTCCCTCTTCCGGAAGGCGCTGCGCAAACTGGCGCGACCATTCGGCTTCGCCCGCCAGCCCGGCGCGGCCTGGAAGCTGGAAGGCCCTTTCGATTCCAGCTACAGCCTTGCCCTCGTCAACCGGTCGCTGGCATGCGCCTTGCAGTCTCGTGGCATCGACATCGGCCTCGACATCACTCCCGAAAGCGCCGAATCGCCCCCAGACGCCCGCTTTCTCGCCGAGCATCCGGACATCCAGCGCCTGCACCAGCGCGGGCAGGCAGGCGACGGCTGGAACGATGTCGTCCTGCGCAACACCTATCCGCCCACCACGCTTGTCATGCAGGGCAATACACGGGTCATGCAATCCTACGCCTGGGAAGAAACCGCCTTCCCCGAACGCTTTGCCAGCGGCTTCAACCACCGGCTCGACCTGATTACCGTCCTCTCCCGCCAGAGCGAAAAAATCCTGCGCGATTCTGGCGTATCTCTTCCCATCACCGTCGTCGGGTGCGGCGGCGACCACATCGACATGCCTGCCGCGCCCTCCCTCCCCGGCGATTTCGGCAAGGAATACCGTTTCCTGCACATCTCCTCTGCCTTTCCGCGCAAGGGAGTGGATGCGCTCCTCGCCGCGTGGGGCAAGGCGTTCCGGGCGACAGACCCGGTCTCGCTCATCCTCAAGACCGTTCCCAATCCGCACAATGATGTCCAAGAACAACTCGCGGCCTGGCGGGAACGCGATCCCGGCTATCCGGACGTAATCCTGATTAACGAGGATTGGCCGCCGAAGCGCATCCACGCCCTCTACCGGCACTGCCATGCCCTCGTCGCGCCCAGCCGCGGAGAAGGCTTCGGGCTGCCGTGCCTGGAGGCCATGCGTCTGGGGCTGCCCCTGATCGTCACCGGCTGGGGCGGGCAGATGGATTTCGTGAATGCGGACAATGCCTGGCTCATCGACCACAGTTTCGCCCCGGCCCGCTCCCATCTTGAAACCGGGCATTCCGCCTGGGCCGAGCCGGATGTCGACCACCTCGCGCAATGCCTGCGGGAAGTGCATGCCGCGCCTTCGGAAATCCTGGAAGCCAAGACCCGCAAGGCGCGACAGGTCGCCCAGGCCCACACCTGGGCACGGGTGGCCCAGCGCACCGAAGAAAGCCTCGCCCAACTGGAAGCCCGGCCCCAGATCAGCCACGAACCGCACATCGTCTGCGTTTCAAGCTGGAACGACCGCTGTGGCATCGCAACCTACGCCGGATTCCTCCTTGCCGCCTGTCCGCCCGGCCGATTGCGCGTCTTTGCCTGTCATACGGACGAACCCAGCGCAGCCGATGCGCCCAACGTTTTCCGCTGCTGGCGGAAGCACGCGACCGAACCCTTGCGCGCCATCCTGAACGCCGTTACGGCCGATGCCATTGTAATTCAACAGCATCCGGACTTCATCCGGCCGCAACAGCTTGCCGCATTGCTCGCGGACGCGCAGGCCAGGGGACAACAGACGCATCTCTTCCTGCACAAGAGCCATGAGTTCAGCCAGGTAAAGACGAGTCCCTTCGCGCCCTGCCGCGCCATCCTGGCGCAGACGACGCGCATCTACGTTCATGGGATTCAGGATCTCAACAACCTGAAAAGTTTCGGGCTGGAAGAAAACGTGACGCTTTTCCCGCATGGCATTCCTGTCTTCCCACGGGCGGATCGGGAAGAACTGCGTAAAAAACACGGGCTTGCCCAGAAGCGCGTCATCGCCGCCTATGGCTTCCTGATGCCGCACAAGGGTTGCCAGCCATTGCTGCGGGCCGTGCATCGCCTCCTCCCGGAAGCGCCCGACCTGCATCTCATCCTGTGCTGTGCCCTGTATCCAAACCACGCATCCCATGAGGAACACCGGCAACTGGAGGCGCTCATCCGGGAACTGAAGATGGAAGCGCGCGTGACGCGCATCCACGCCTTCCTGCCCGAGGCAGAGAGCCTGCAATGGCTTTGCATGGCGGATTTGCAGGTTTTTCCCTACCAGCACAGCGAGGAATCCGCGAGCGGCGCCGTGCGCATGGGCTTCACCAGCGGTCAGCCCGTCGCCGTCACGCCGCTTGCCATTTTCGACGACCTGGGCGATGCCGTCTGGCGATTGCCGGGAACAGATGTCGATTCCATCGCCTCCGGTTTGCGTGCCTGGCTCGCACAACCGGGATTGCTCCAACCGATCCAGGAAAATGCTCGCCGTTTCCTCGCTGCCCGCGCCTGGCCCACGGTCTCCCGACGTTTTCTGAATCTCCTGCATGGCCTTGCCAATCCGCTGTGACGCGCGACGCAATTTCGGTTTTCCCGGATGGGCGGATTCCAGGATCAAGATTCCCGAATTTTCCCGAGTCAAAGAATCAAAATATCCCGCGTTCACGCAAGGCATCACAGGTCGCCACATGCTCCGGCAAGGCCTCCCGGCAAAAATCCTGCAAATGGGCGCGCGCATAGGATTGCGCTGCGGCTTTGGCCTGCGGCGTCAATAAATCCAAGGCGGCCTCCGCAGTCTCGAATTCGCCCGAGGCATACAGGTAGAGGATGTTGTTGTATTCAAGTTGTGGCATGCCCTTTCCGGTACGAATCATCGATTGCGTTACCCCGGTCCGAACAGAATACCAGCGCGCAATTTCGTTGCGGGACATCGCCCGGCGAATATCCTTTGCGAGCACAAATGTTGCAACGGAATAATTGAGAAAGACAGTGGTCGCATACATCGCCTCCATGGTACTGATCTGGCTTCTGGCGACATCAGCACTGTCGCCAAGCAGATGCAATCTGAACATCGGGATCCAATCGACAAGGTTCTCCAGATAGACGAGACTTTCCGGATCTTTTTTCATGACCAGGACGCTTCCATGAATAATCCACACCGGCAAACTGATTTCGGCATCCGGTCTTTCCAGAACCTTCCGTATTTCCGTTTCCAGCCGATCAATCTTCCCCTCTCCAAGAAGGGCCGCAAAATAGTTGTCACGGGCAGAGGAATCGTTCGGATGCTGCGCATAGGTCCACCCCCAAAGCTTTGTGTCATTTTCCCAAGAAGGAACGATGATTGCGGTGGAAATCAAGGCCATGAGTAGCCACCCGGCAGGAAGTATCCAGAAAATACGCAAATTTACCGTAAGCTTTCCCCGTAAGAATCGTCCAAATATCCGATCATAACGTATCATGCAAACGGCAATAGACCAAAATGCCAATGGCGCTGCCAGGTAACGGTCACTGATGACATCTCCAGTGCTTCCCGGAATCCTCAGCAAAACAGGAATGAGATAAATAAAGCCCGCGATGAAAACCGAAGCCGCAGCCGAACGTTTATGGAAAGACTGAAATAAAATCCAGAACAGGAAAGAAACAGCAGCAAGACACGCCAAGGCATCGGCCATCGCAAAGTTCACGTCGAGAGGATGTCGCGGGCTGATACTATAAAACGGAACAAAGGCATCCTGAAAATAAAGCTTCAACGCCACGAGGGGAGTACCAATGCTACTTCTGGTATCCAAAATACTATTTTCTGAATAATAGCGATAGACAAAATAGATGAAAAGCGCCACCGCGAATGCGATCCAGAATTTCCGATTTTCCAGCAGAAAGTTTCCGAGGATTGCTTTCACGTTTGTGCCATTCCCATGACCCAAGATCGCGGCATGAAGGAAAAACAGAGAAAGCGGGATCAGGAGAGCGATTTCCTTGGAAAACAAGGCGCACAAGGAAAAGAACGCAAACGCAAAAATCCTGCGGAAAGCGCGCCCATTCCCCAAGAAGGCGTGGGTTACGCAAAGAATGAACGTCGTCACAAAAAGATCGAACCGACCGGAAATCCAGACAACCGGCTCCGTCAAGGCCGGATGAAGCGCATAAATGAGCGCCGAAAAAAACGCGATCCCTTCCGGATTTTCTCGTTGCAGTATCCTAGCGACTCGCAATGCCAGCCAGAATAAAATAATAACATTCGCAACAAAAAACACCAGGTTCGTTGCATGAAAAAACTTAGAATTCCAGCCAGAAAGATATGCATCCAGACAATACGAGAGAATGACCAAAGGGCGAAAATACGGAAGGTCCGACAAAAAATGGCGTCCCAAGCCATGTGCGGTCACCCCGTTTTCCAACAAGACGCTAACACAAGCGGCAAGGATCGTCTGGTCATCCCAGACATATCCGAATCCAATCGTCTGGCAATACAGGAACAATACGAGCAAAATAATGATGCCAAGCAAAAAAGGAATTTTCAAATGGGCCGTCGTTCCTGGATTCATATTGGCTCCCATGCCATCAAAACATCAAAACACGCCATGCTTGCGCAAAAAATCACACGTTTCCGTATGCTTCGGCAAAGCCTCCCGGCAAAAATCCTGCAAATGGGCGCGCACATAGGATTGCGCCGCGGCCTTGGCTTGTGGCGTCAATAAATTCAAGGCCGCCTCCGCAGCGTCGAGTTCACCCAGGGCATATCGATAGAGGATGTTATTGTATTCTAATTCAAGCTTCGCCAATTCTTCCCGCCCGGAGCGAATGATCAATTGCTCAAGCTTTGTTTGGGCAGAATACCAACGCGCAATCTCATTGAGGGCCATCGCACGGGAAATATCTTTTCCAAACGCAAACACCGCGATCGAGTAGTCGAGAAAGACATTCGTTGCGTGCAAGGCATTTGAGACAGAGACCTGATTCCCGTCGCCGGGGGATAAATGCGCCTTGAACATTGGTGCCGCATTGACAAGGGCTTCCAGATAGACAAGGCTTTCCGGATCCTTTTTCTCGATCAGCACGTTACCATAGGTCACCCATACATGCATATCGATTTCTTCTGCGTCCGTAGTTTCCTGAAGATGCTGGATCTCTTTTTCCAGCTGATCGATCTGTTTATCCCGGAGAAGGGCCGTAAAATAGTTGAGGCGGGTAAACTCGTCATTCGGGTGTAACTCATAGGTCCATTTCCAAAGACTCGCTTCGTTCTTCCAAAAGGGAATGATCGTCGCGGTGGAAACCAGGGCCAGGATCAGCCACCCGGCTGGAAGCACCCAGAAAATACGCCAATTCAACCTGAACTTTTCCCGCAAGGAATGGACGAATAACAGATCATAACGCGCCATGCTGACGGCAATGACCCAGAACGCCAGTGGCGCAGCCAAATAACGATCGCCAATCGCATCTCCAGAACTCTTGCCCGGAGCCAGCAGCAAAACGGGAACGAGATACAGGAAACCAGCCATGAAAATCGAAGCAGCAATCGAACGCTTGCGAAGAGATTGGAACAAAATCCAGAGCAGGAGAACCACGGCAACACGGCACATCAGGAGATC
>JAISLJ010000076.1 GCA_031290955.1 Zoogloeaceae bacterium
GAGTCCTTGCTGTTCGCGGAGCTCGATAAATGCAGGAACTGGATCGTGCCGGTACTTGTGCGTTTTGCTTTGGAAACAGGGGCGCGGCGCGGGGAAATCTTGTCCTTGCGGTGGAAGGACATTGATTTGACGCAATGCACAGCACGACTGGACGGCAAGACCGGCGCCCGCGTGATCCCCCTTTCGGCGCTTGCCGTCACCCTGCTGCAAAACCTGCCCCGCTCGCTATCGGGCAAGGTTTTCTCGATCCCTGTGCGGTCATTGCGGCAAGCCTTTGAACGGGCCGTAGCGCGGGCCAGGTTGGGGGATTTCGTTTTCCACGACCTGCGGCACTGCGCTTTGACGCGCATTGCCCGGCATCATCAACACCATGCTTTCCAGCAAAGCAGAAGAACAGCGACAGATACGAGACTTGGCGGTACGGATAGCGATTGAAAGCTGGACACAAAGACTTGCAATCATCAATAAAGATGGCGGCAGCATTTCTCCAATTGAACACAGCATGATACATGCCATTCGTATGTGCGACCTTGCTTTTTCTTCCCATGAGATTTCTCCTGAAGAATTCAAAGCACGACTGGATAAAATCGCCACACAAATGAAAATTCTGTATGAGCATATGGAAACTCTTTCCTGAAACGGCATTCATTTATTTGTCCTTGTCAGCTTGCCGGGCCTCGTAACACGCCGCAGCGTCGCAAGTCTTCTCATGTGAAAGCGGCGCAGTCGATTCCTCAATCTTTCTTGTCGGCGCAATCGCTGCACTAGCCTTATCCAGCCGCTCAAGGATTTCCGAAATCCGATCTTCCTTCAGCGCAATCGCTTTCTCAAGCGCCTTCAGCCGATCATCAACCCTCGCAAAACGCTCAATCAGCATTACAAAATGCCTGTCGATGCAGTCATAGCTGCCGTCCAGAAGCGCAAGCTTCTCCTCCAGAACCATCAGCCGATTCTTCGATTCCTCGACCGCCTTCAGCCGATCATCAAGATCATCAATGAACCGATCCAGTGACTTCGCAATTCTCTGCGCGCCATCGGTCTCTTTATCAATGGCCGCTTTCCGAATCTGAAACACCTGTTCCTCAATCAACCTCATCCGTCTTTCAACCTCTTCGGGGAGCCTCATAAGCTCATCAAGGCCAATTTGCTTCATCACTGCCATCATTTCACTTCCTCCTGTTGTTGAACTACTCCGCCACGACGCGAACCGCAGCCTGTGGCGAAACAATCTCCACGCGAATCGACCGATCCGTCTCATCTCGCGGAACATTACCCTTGTCGATCCCGTAAGCCTCGCGCTCCAGGCGGATCACCTGACCGTATGAACTGGTGAGCATGCCGAACATCTGGAGCCGATCCTTGACGGGCAATCCTTCGTCCTGCGCGGCGTCCAGTTCTTCGCGGAACTCGCGAGCCTGCCTGCGCAATTCCGCGATTTCTCCACGATGGGCAATCTGTACAGCGGCGATGAGAGTAGCGGCGGATTCGACGATCCTCTTCTCGGATATCTGGCGCTTTTCCTTCTGGATTTCATCGACGATGGTGGTCAAATTCTTGACCGCCGATTCTTGACCGCCAGAATCTTTTTTTTGACCGCCAAACTTTTTGATGCCAGCCTTCGCCAGAGAATTGAGGACGATCACATTTGCTCGTTTCTCTACCTTGTGGGAGAGATCACGAATCCATCCATGCTTCTTGGCGCGTTTCTGCATAGAACTAAGCGCGACGCCGTGCTGCTTGGCAATCTCCCGCAAAGGGATGATCCCGGCGCAATAGGCGGTTTCGATGGCTTCCCAGTCAATGGGCTTCCTGGGAACGGGGATGGTTGGTGGATTCATGCCTGTATGGTACAGGCACAGTTATGGGAGGGGAACCAATGAACGGGGGCGTTTCCTTGCTTTCCTGTAACCTATGGATTACACTTGTTCCATGTATGAAGTCATCAAATCCAATCGGTTCAACATTTGGCTTGAAAATTTGCGTGACCGCGTGGCAGCGGCTCGTATCACAGCCAGAATCCGGCTTGCCGAGCAAGGCAATCTTGGTGACTGGAAAGCGTTGCGTGACGGCATCTCTGAAATGCGCGTGAATGTGGGCGCGGGCTACCGGATTTATTTTACCCGGCATGGTCAAAACTTCATCGTGCTACTGGTCGGCGGTGACAAACGCAGTCAGGCAAAGGACATCCAACAGGCGATTGAACTTGCGGAACAATGGAAGGATGAGAATCATGAAGACGATCCCAAAGGAGTTTAGCCGCTTTGATGCGGCAAATTATCTCAAGTCCGAAGAGGACATGCGGCTTTACCTCGAAGCCTGTTTCGCGGAAGACCCTGGCGACGGGAGTCTTATCCGCGCCGCCCTCTCCGATATCGCCCGCGCCAACAGCATGACACAACTTTCACATGATACGGGTCTTACGCGGGAAGGCCTCTACAAGGCGCTTTCCCGCGACGGAAACCCGGAATTCTCCACGATCCTGAAAGTCACCCGCGCTCTGGGGATGAAGCTGACGGTCACGCATGCCTGATTATTCCCGGCGGTACGCCCTGTACCACCGAGTTGCGACGGCCTTCAGCCCCTCCTTGGTGCCGCGATCCTTGCAATCCGTACTTCAGCCGTCGTGTGCGCACACGGCAGATGCGCGCCGCGACAAAAAGCCCTGCATCTCGCCGGGCTGGTGGGCATAAAAAAGCCGCCCGGAGGCGGCTTGTTGGGGGGGGCGGGGAACGCCAAATTAATCGGCGTCCTCCCACTTTTCGTGGATGGTCAATTTGCCGTCCCGGTACTCAGCAATGACGCGCCAATTGAACTCCTCTTGTCCCGTCAGCCACTCATACTCCTCTGACGGGTCTTCGGCACGATAAACCGTCCAATCCTCCCAGTCGCCCCTATGGGCGGCTTCCACATCCGCCTCCAGGGAGGACGCAGTTTGTTCCAATTCGGAAAACAGGGCAACGCAATTCCCGGCTCCAGCCGGAAACGCAGCGAGGTGCAACCCTCCCGCGTTATCCTCAATAACTTCAACATCATAAAGCCTTGAGGTATCGACGGCAATTTTTGCTGCTTCTGGCGATTCGCAGAAATCCACCCAAATTTTGTGACTTGGAGTTATGGCCGACTCAACGTCCATCGATTCGTCGTAATCCCCTTCAATGCGGGTATCGGGGCAATGCCCCTCCGCATTCTGGACCTCTATTTCAATCTCGACGTTGATGGGCGAGAGGCCATCCGCAACCCGTTTGGTATTCATCTGGGCGATATCGCCCTTCCAGGTTTTTTCCGTGAATTCCGCAAGCGCTTCCGCCGCTTCATTCTGATCCATCCATCCATCTCCGAGATTCCCGGCGAGGATGGTTGCATAAATTTCTACCGTGCTCATGGTCGTGCTCCTGCGTGAGTTTTGAAACTCGCGGAGCCGCTTTCACACAGCGCCGCGAGGTGTCCGGGTGGCCGGGAGGTTGAAAGCCAAACGCAGTTGGTGGGCTGATTCCCCGTTTCCGGGTCTTTTATTCGCCGCCCTCCCGGCCATTGACCATGACACGGGCGCAAAAAAACCGCATCTGACGGGCGCGGATTTTGCCGCTGCGTTTTGAGCTTTCACACTCCATGAGTTGCAGATTACCACATCCCGAAAAAATGTCAACACCCATCTGCAAATTTTTTTGCTGCCGGTGCTAAAAAACCACAAAATCAAATCTATCTCATTGATTGTAAAGGATTTTCCTTTGTGGCTGGTCGTGGAATCGAACCACGGACACATGAGTTTTCGGCCCCACTGGTCCGCCCATCTTCCTTGTAAATCAATGGGTTAAGAGATTTTATGTTCAAAAATCGGTCCACTTCGCCATGCTAGACGGTACAGAATCGGCGCGCGCATTTTGCCTGTTTCAGGGGGCAAACAACCCGAATCCCTTTGTTCACGCGAACTTTCTGGCGCGCGGCAACTCATAGACCTTTCCCGCCCCCATGCCTGCAAGAATTTCGGCAAGAGGGATTGTCTTCCATCCCTCTTCCCAGTCTTCCCGCACGTGCCACAGATGATCCGAAGTGGTCTGGGTCGCGCTTCCGTCGTCGAGCACCACCCGGTAGATCGGCTTCCTGCCCTGCGGGAACACGTGTGTCACCTTCGTTGCGCTCCCATCCGCCGCAATCACCTCATCGCCCACGTGGATGTCGCCCATGAGCCTGAAGCCAGTGGGCGTGAGCACCTTGGCGGACAGGGGCTGGGCGTGGCCGGTCGGTTCAGGATCAACCGAGTAGAGGATTTTCTTAAGCTCCTTATCTACTCGTCCCCTTGATAGCTGCCCGCCAAACGCAGCCAATGGTGAGGGCCGTCCCGTTCTTCCTTGTCCCTGTAGAAAGGTATTGAATAGCACCGCGCGCGCTGCCGTCGCGCTTCCGCCAATATAGCGCGACGTCTTTCTTCCGGGAAGTTCCGAAACATAATCTTTGAGACCCTCTCGAAGTACCGCTCGACTTGTCTTGGTGTCCACAAAACTTTGCCTGTCGAAGTCATAGATGATGTCCTTTATCTTCGGATGGTTCTTGACGGCAATATTATATGCCAGTTCCATCATGTTTGTCAAGTTCCCCGACGTGTCGCCGTCCTTCCACTTGAGGCCAAGCCCCTTGAATTCCTCTTCGCCATACTCGGTTTCTGGGTCAAGCTGTACCGGATGCGGGCGGATGTGGTCGGTTGTGCCATAGCGCAAGGCCGAAGAAATCATGTTCTCCAAGCGCCAGTAGAATCCCGTTCTGGTGAGTCCAAGTGGATCGCCAATGAACACCTTGCCATTGTTGTGCGCGTACCCGGCGGCAATGCCATAGACTTTATTGCCCTGGTCTTTGCCGGATTGGAATCTGGAAATATCGATCCAGACTTCTCCCCGATGCTCATAGACATATGCCTGCGAACCGCTGGGGGCGGTAATCACCCATGCCTTCGATGCGCCTTTGGGCACAGCATGGGTCTTGGGCAACTGAACAGCGGTATAGCCTTTATCCACCTCCCGCGCAATGGCATGGATGGACTTTGACTTGGGCGTCGGCTGCTGGAAGGCGTCATCGAATTGTGCCAGCAACGTAAAAGCCATGTTCGTGTCGTTGTCTGCCAGAATGGGGCGATTGCTCCCATCCACCGAGAACAGCGCCCCCTGTGTTGGCGTACTCGACAGTTCAAACGCCGGGCGCTCCGGCTTGGCCTGCGTGGTCTTCGCCTGCTGGCCCAGCACTCGCGCAATCTCCGCCTTCGCATCACTGTTCAGCTTCGCCCACGTCGCCGACGCGCCGAAGGTCTTGGTGGCGGTGGGAAGGCTGGAACGGTTCAGAATGTCCTGCCGCTCGCTCCGGCTCGCCTTCTCCCATGCTTGCCCAGCTTCCTCTTTATTTTGGCTTTCTGCATCGTATTTTGGAGAATTTTGCGCATTTTGTGCAATTTTCTCGTTTATTTTCTGGTCTGCCCCACGTTGCGCCGCCACAGTCGGGCGCCCATCCGCCGTGAACAGGTCCTGCGCCACGCCCTGTGGCTTGGGCTGGCTCTGCCCGGAGAGGGTGAAAGCCTCGCGTTCCCGGTCAATCTGCTCTTTGGTCAGATCATCCGTTTTCCGCCGCGCCGCTTGCCGCGCTTCCTGCGGAGTCTGGCGCGTCAGTTCGAGCGCGGGACGGGCTTCTTCGGCGGCAGCTTCCGCTTGCCGGAACAGCCACGCCTGTACCTCGTCCTTGTTCAGGGACGTTACATAATCGCTTCTGTCATTCAAGTCAACGATGGCAAACTTGCGGGAATTCCTCTTGCCCGTGACCGGCACAGCAACGAAGTTGGAATCATTGATGCGCAAAACCTCATGGCCTTCCACTGTCTGCCATGTCGCCTGATTCGCCTCGACAAAGGCGCGTCTTGCCTCACGGCGCGGCCTGTCTTCCTCGCGCTTGCCCGCCTCGAATGCTTCCCGGCGCTGGTCCGCTTTTGCAGCCCGCTCCAGCCGTTCCGGGTCCAGTGCCGGGTCTTTTCCTGCGCTCCTCTTCCGGCGTACCGGGAAACGTTCCCCCGTCAGGCTGAAATCATCCTCACGATCCACCGAGAACAGCGGCAATCCGCGCTCTGCCTGAAGAATCATTTCATCCGTCACCTCAAAGCCGACTTGTGTCCCGACATTGGGAATATCGACCTCGATCAATCCCTTGCCGCCGATCTTCTTCAGCACTGTTCGCGCCACATTGGGGACAATCTGGTCGTAGAATGCCTTCATCCCCTCGCCGCCAACGTCCATGTCGATTCCGGAAACTTCAACAGAATCCTTGCCACTGGAATGCAGGTCGCTCCAGAGTTTATTAGCCAATTCCTTGCCCGCATAATCCGCAAGCTCGGCTTCGTTCTCTATCCCGCGAGAAAAGATGTCCTCTCCTTGCCGATCAAATCCAACAAGCCGAATGCCATAGCTGTTTCGCCTTAATTTCAAACGAGAAACATGTTTCGAGAGCTTATACCGATCCGCCGATTGCTTACCGTTGATGAAGGCGACAACCTTGTGCCCGCCCTCCACCGCCAGCGCCGCAATGCGCTTGATCGACAGGGCCGTCCAGTCCTTCGTGTTCTTGATGAACGGCGCGTCAGGAACGCCTTTGCCATTGCGCTTGTCCTGTGCCCAATCCGATTGAATCTCCTCCACGAACAGCGTCTTCTTCCCCTCGCTGTCCTCAAAATCAGAGAGGCGAACATGAGCAAGGACGTCCTTTTCTTCCCAATGACCATTACTATGCCCAGGGATTTTTGCATTCAGATTGGAAATCTCGTTCGCAATGTTCTTGCCCAGATCGTCAATCTTGAAACCAAGATGATCAAAGTTGCTCTCCAGATCATAAATATCGCTCGCAAATCCGGGTTTGCCTATATGCGCTTTCCAATCGGCAAGGTAATCTCTAATATCATAGACAGAGACGCCTTCGGCACGAATTTTGTTGGCAAATTCCTTGCGCGTTTCAGGTTCGATTTCATCCATTTGCAAGTCATATTTCAAGGAATACTCTATAAGAGCATTACTGAACTTCCATTCAAAAACGGCGGAGATCGTCTTTTCGTCCCTATCCCTGTCGATCCTCTGCGCTTCTTTAAAGGCTTTTTCTCGTATCGAGTTGATTTGGGCGCGAATTTCATCACGCTGCACCATAAGCCGCGCTCTCTCCTCTCTGTATTGCATTTTCTTCTCTTTTATCTTTGACGCGCGTTCCACTTCCTCCGCCGTTTTGTTGTAGTAGGGCAGGGTCAGCAAGATTTCCTGGTAGTTCTTCCCGCCTTTTGTGGAATATTTTTTATACTCTCCTTCGCCTGTAACATCTTCAACCAATATCGAATTTTCCCCAACCAACTTCAGGAACGACTCGATGTCGGCGACATGAATCTTGCCTTCTCCCCGTTTGTTCAGTATGTTCAGCCATTCCGTCAGGCCCGACCATTCCAGTTCCTCTTGCTTGAACTTGCCTTCCTTCTGCCGGGCGGCAAGCCATGCCCGCGCCTGAATCAAGCCCACGCGACCCTGTTTGTCGGCAATCTTCGCCATGCCAGGGACGGTTTCTGCCAGTTCAGAACGATACCAGGACGAGGCCCCATCCACCGAGTAACGTATATCGTCGTTCGCCTCCGAGAACGCGCCGGTGTTGTCCGTGGCGGACTTGACCTGGCTGGGACGGAAAGCGACGTAGGAAATACCTTTAAATTCGGTATCATTTACGATCAATCCGTCTTTTCCGTCTCTGATATATCCATTTCTGATTCCCTGTCCGCTTCTTTTTTTAGCTTTGTTCCACAGGGAATCCCATGAGGTGTTGGAAATATTTCGCAAGTTAAGGAAGACAGGCATGTCATACCTATATGCTATTCTTTTGGAAAGCGGAGATTCATGAAACCAGAATCCAGTTCTCGCATGATGAATCATAACACTGTCATTCCCCGTGTTCCATCCGGTATTTCTCCCGAGTTTTTCCAGATCAAACACAGTGAATTCGTCGCTTGTTGCGTGGTACACCACCCTCGGCTCGCCGGTTGAAGGGTCAGTGACCTTGGAGACGGAAGCGGGGTTGATCTTCGCGTACCACTGGCCTATACTGCGGGTATCGGTAGACACCGCCAAGGCCCCGTGTTTGTCATGGGTAGCTTTGGCAAGACTACCGATTTTCTCGACGCTCGACAGGTCATTGTCGTAATACACGTCACCATTTTCGTTCTCGCGCACCACAATCCGCGCCAGATACTCTGTTCCGCCAAGAGACACTTTCGCCCCATAGTAGTGCCACGCCATTATGGAATCATATTCATCTTTTGGCGTATGCGCTTCCGACCAAAGCGGCACGGCCTTGGGCAGCACTTCACGCGCCTTTGCCAACAGTTCCATGACATTGCGGTCGGCGCTATGGTTCTTCACTTCGTTGAAGCCAACGCGGGTAAATTGCACCTCGCGCCCGTCCTGTGTCGTGACCGGCTCCTCCCGGAAGGTCTTGTAAGCTTCCCACACCTTGTCCCGCAAGTCCTTCCCTTCCAAGCCCGCAAGATCGGGATTCGAGATCGGCAACGCCTTCATGTCATCCAGCGCGGTCCTTGCCGCCAATGCCTCCCAGTTTCCAAACCACGCCTTGAATTCCGGCGTCCGCACCTGCACCCATTGCCGGTAATTGAGCTTCGTCCGCCCGGCCTCACGCGCCCGGTTGTAGGCTTCGCGCCCGCCGTAGGCCCGTTCCGCTTCGTAGAAGGAAGGCCGCTCATCCTGATCCACGCTGTAATTGACGCCCTCGCCAATCCCCGTCTCGCCGTTGGCGTAGGCCGTCGCCAGCTTCATCATGTCCGCGAATGTTTCCCCACGGCGCTCCGTCACCCACTGCCATTCCGTGCCTGTGTGATCCAGGGAGCGGGTTTGGTTCTCGTGGTTGGCAAACCGCAGCTTCAGCGTAACTTCTTCCTCTTCGCTTTCCACTTCTGGCGCGTTCTTCCGCTCAATATTCAGATAGTAGGATTGCCCGTTCCAGCCGCCGCCCGATTCCTGATAAGGAATGCCCGCAGCCTCCAGATAGGCCATTGCCGCCTTATGCGCATAGCTTGGATTGTCGGAGTTATCAATCCCATTCAGATCGTCCGCCTTCCTGCCCGCCATCGCGTCCTGAACAGCGGCGTCTATCATCGCATCCTGCCGCGCCATGAATTCCTCAAGCGATTCTTCTGTGAAATCGCCGTCCTCGTCGCGCTCCAGGTCATCAGAGGGAATTCTTCGACCATCGACCGTACCTTGCTCGCTCGCCTCTTCCTCGAATTCCTGCCGCACGAATTTTTCATCGAACTTGCTCAACGCCCAATGGCTGTACTCCTTCAGCGCAGCCTGTATTGCCTTTTCATCCAGTTCAACGTCCCGGATCACTGCCAAGCCCTTTTGGTAGTCCTCCACGCTCGCCAGCGCATTGCCTTCCGGGAATGTCTGGACGCCCTCCTGATTCGCCTGCTGCCGCAGGAAGCGCCGGGAGATTGCCGACAAGTCCGCCGCCGTCAGGTTCTTTGGCTCGAAGCCGTAGTCCATCAGCGCGGCGCGAATGCTGGCGATGAAATCCTGTACCCACTTCGCCACGGCTTGCGGCAGGGATCGGGGAGCGCGTTCGTACTCCTCGATGGCGTAGGCCGCCAGTTCATTCAGGTAGTTCTCGATTGCCTTCTGACGTTGCGCAGGCGTCCGCGCATTCACAATGGCCCGCTTCTCCCGTTCCTGGATGCGATCCAGCCCCCGGTCGAACCACTGCCCGATGTCTTCCCGGCTGGAACGGGCAACGAAGGCCAGACGATTCATCATCGTGCGGTGCGCCTTGCTGTCCTGATGCCCAAGGGCGTTCAGGAACATATGCCAGCCCTCATGCCCCGCCTTGGCAGTGCCTTCTCCACGATGCGTGTAGGCAGCAATCAGGTGAATCGTGTTCGTCGCCGGGTCATAGAGTCCGGATGCCTTGCCCGCTTGCGAAACACCACGCGCCAGTCCATCCGGCAAGCTTGCCGGTGTTGCATGCAGGACGATCACACCATCCCGGATCATGCGTTCCGCAGCCTTCCTGCCCAAAACGCGCTCCAGCGCCGAGCGCAACCCGGCAACCGTTTCAGCATCGGCATGGGGAGCAGAGAAGGAATAGGCGGGCTTGCTGTCCCCGGCCTCGCGCCGGGTGCGCGGCAGGTCGAACAGCGCCAAGTCTTCCTCCAGCCGGGCAAGCTCTTCTCTGCGTTTCTGCAATGCCTTGGGACGCAACTTGTAGCCGCCCTCTTTTCCCGTTTCCAGCGTCTTGCGACGTTCGGCGATCATGTACTCCACTTGCCCGCGCGTCACATTTCGCCCCGCCGCACGGTGCGCTTCCTTCAGTTTCAGCGAATCCGCCGGAGAAAGGAATTCGCCTTGCTCGCGCAGGATTTCCAGCACCCTTGCGCGAGTAGCCTCATCTATGCCGCCTTGTTCCGCCATTTGGCGAAACGCCATATCGATCCCTCTGCCACGGCGCAATCCTGCCGCCACATCCTTCGCAATCGCTTGGGCGTTTTCCTCATTGGCATTGCTTTTGGATGTTTTCCGATCCCCGGCCTTACGCCGGGGGGAGGTGCTTGCGCTTTCTTCCTTGCCGCTCGCCTTCTCGCGGGTTTGCGAATTTCCCTTGATCGCCGAGACAAGATCGCCTACACTGACAGGTGACGGTTCGGATGGAGCGGGCAGCGGGGAATTCTGGTTCCCTCTCAAGCCATGCGGTTCCCTTTGGGTTCCAGGCACATTCGGGCCGTTATCTATTTCCAGTGTCGTGATGTCATAGAATTTGTGCCGGGTTCCGGTATCCTTTGGCAAAGCTTCCCGCAGCGTGATCTTCGTGGTATAGACGCGCCCATTAACCGCCAATGGTGCAACCAGCGTGTGGAACATCCGGGTATCCCTTGTGCGTCGCGCATCCGGCAAGGTTTCTCCCACCTTTACCGCCCGCTGTACCAGTTCCGGCAGCACTTTCACCATTTCCGCCTTCCAGCCTGTCCGTGCGTTGCCGGAAGTCCGAAACGCTTCACGCCCTCCCTCTGCGTTAAAAAGGACTTCCACGTTCATGTCGTTGTTGCGGAAACGCTGCCCCTGCAATTTCGCATATTCCGCCATTGCCAGGTTCTTCAATTCCGTCACACTGCCTGTCCATCCTTCCAGCGTCAGGCGCACAGGGGCTATCGTTTGCGCGGCCCGTTCAGGCGACAAACGAATCGAAGCGGGTTCCCGTTCATTCGCGGCAAGGGCGTTGGGAGTTTCCGCAGTATCGGAATTGCCCTGTGCCGCGTTCCGGGATTCCATGCCCGGCATGCTATCATATTCTTCTGTACTTTGCCCTCTTTCCTCCGCAATCGCCGTGCGAATCTCTTCTTTCGCCTTGGCGTTCAGCTTCGCCCACGTCGCGGATGCGCCGAAGGTCTTGGTGGCGGTGGGAAGATCGGCGCGGTTCAGGATGTCCCGGCGCTCTTCCCGGCTCGCCGCTGTCCATCTCTTCCCCGCGTCTTCCAGCGTCACGCCGCCTTGTTTAACGTTCCGGCCTTTCCCTTTATTAGCGGCTTCGCTTGTTAAACGTTCGTTGCCTTGGCTTGCCGCCACATCCGGTGTAAACATATCCTGCACCACGCCCTGGGGCTTGGGTTGGCTTTGGCCCGAAAGCGTGAAGGCTTCGCGTTCCCGGTCGATTTGTTCCCGTGTCAGGCCGTTGTCTGCTTCTTCCCTTTGCCGTTCCGCTTCCCGCGCCTGTGCTTCTGTCTGGCGGGTCAGTTCGAGCGCGGGACGGGCTTCTTCGGTTTGACCGTTTGTGCCTTCGGCGGCTCGACCTGTTTCAGCAGACTGGCCGTTTGCCTGTCCTGCTCGGTCAGTGCCTCCCCTTCCAGCATCTTGCCAAACAGACTCCGGCCCCGATTGCTGTTCCAGGCTTGCCGTGTTTCCTTGTCCATCTTCCACCTCGTTCAGTTGTTGGATCAATTGCGCCCGGCTCAATTTCGCGGGCGCGGCCCCGAACATGTCCGTGTCCGGGCGCTTGGCCTCATTGTAGGCCGTTTGTGCCAGCCGCTTCAGGCCAGCGGCAATCTTCCTCGCGCTCCGGATGTTGCGGGCAAAAAACGCAACAACATCGCCAACCAGCGGGTCTTGCTCGATATCCATCTGCCGCGCCGCCACATCCAGACTCATGCCATTGCGCCGCGCTGTGACCACCACACCTGCCGCGTCCGTGATGATCTGGCGCACGTCGAACGCGCCCATGCCTTCGAGCCGCGCCATCTGCGCCGCCGCTTCCGCCATCGCCTTCAGGACGTTCGCGGCTTCCATGTCCTGCGCCTGCGCGTAGAGTTCCACCAGCCCGCCGTTGGCGTAGCCCTTCACGAAAATTGCCGCGTTCAGGCGATCAAACGCCTGGCGCGTGGGTTGGCCCTTGGACGATTTTCATGGTCTCCACCGCCCAGTCGTTGGCGTCGTTTACGATGCCACTTTCCTTGTGAGTGATCACGGCCTGGCGTTCCATGACCCATTCCAGCGCGGATTTGCCGTTGACGATGTATTCGTAGGCAGCAAGCAGAATTTTCGTTATCGTGACGTTGTGGTTGTAGGTGACCGTCGTTTTATCGTATTTTTCGCCGTTTGTTCCCTTGGCGAATTTCATCTTTTCCACAGTCCCAAAGGCGCCACCGCGCGCATCAGCCAGCGCAAGTTGTAACCCGCCGCGCAGGCACGGCATGCAAGGCGTCGCCCGTCATCGTCTTGCCGGGCAGATCATGGAGGGCCTCTGGCAGGGCTTGCGCGAAAAATTCATGATGGAGATCGGCGGCTTCGCCATGCAGGGGCTGGAGATGGCATGGCGGGCGGGCAAGAAGGGCCGCTCGCGCTCATGGCCCGGCTCTCCGAGGGCATCCTCGCCGCCCTTCGCGCCCCGCTGGTCAACCTCGGAAACCTCATGACCATGCCGCCGATGCAGCCCATGCCCGTCTTCGCCGGTCCCGCGAACGGCAACCGGAACAACGCGCCGTCTGCGGGAACGATGGGCGGCATGACGGTCAATATCACGGTCAATCCCGCCCCAGGGATGGATGAGAAAAAACTGGCCGAACTCGTCACCCAGAAATTGAGGAAACACTGAACAAACGGTCAAATTGAGGCGAGAGAAACAAAGATTGAGACAAAGAGTATGAACAAAACATAACCGAGAGGTTTTTGCTGGAAAACTGGCCCCGGAAGGCCGG
>JAISLJ010000077.1 GCA_031290955.1 Zoogloeaceae bacterium
TCACCGTTGCGAATGTCTGTTGCTTCATGGTCTTCCCTTCCTGAAGAGATTTATTCAGATTTTATCGCAATATGATAAACGCGACAACTATGCGAGCGACTTGTTCAGGGGTTCCTTAATAAAGACTCATCATTTCACGAGCGGCGAAGACCTTGAACAAACCCTGCTCCGCTATTGCCTGCTCTACAACGAACGCCTGCTCCAAGCCGCACTCAACAGTAAAACCCCCATGGACGCCATGAACATGTGGTATGCTTCGCACCCTCAACTCTTCCTTCATCCGCCAGAATCGAATCGTCCGGGATGTGACATCTATACAATACTCGACTTTTCGCACCGACAATTCACGAGGCTCCTCATGCGAATCATCCTGCTCGGCGCGCCTGGCGCGGGCAAAGGCACCCAGGCGCGGTTCATCACCGAAAAATACGCGATTCCCCAGATTTCCACCGGCGACATGTTGCGCGCCCAGGTCAAGGCAGGCACGCCTTTGGGGCGGGAAGCCAAGGGATACATGGATTCCGGCGCGCTGGTGCCGGATCGCGTCATCATCGACATGGTTCGGGAACGCCTCACGGCGGACGATTGCCGGAACGGCTACCTCTTCGACGGCTTTCCCCGCACCATTCCGCAGGCCGAAGCCCTGAAGGAAGCGGGCGTTGTCATCGACCTCGTGCTGGAAGTCGAGGTGCCCGACGCGGTCATTGTTGAGCGCATGGCCGGGCGGCGCGTGCATCCTGCCTCCGGACGCTCGTATCACGTGCGCTTCAATCCGCCCAGGGTGGAGGGCAAGGACGATGTGACCGGCGAAGACCTGATCCAGCGCGAGGACGACCGCGAGGCAACCGTCGAAAAGCGTCTGGCGGTCTACCACGCGCAGACGGAACCGCTGGTCGCCTTCTACGAAGATTGGGCAAGGCGGGACGCCCAGGCGCCCAAGGTCCGGAAAATCGAGGGCGTCGGCAGCGTCGAGGCCATCACGGCGCGGCTCTTCGCGGCGCTGCAATGACCGAAGAACCCGTGCGCGCGTCACTGCGCCCCGCAAACCCCTTCATGACTTCCCTTTCCGATGCGCATTGTCCGCCGTCCGGTTCCAGAGCGCGTTGAATGGCAATTGACGCAGCAGGGAGTCTCTCCCCTGTGCGCCCGGCTCTTTGCGGCGCGTGGCGTCACGAGCGCGGCGGAGCTGGCCTACGAGGCGAGCGCCCTTCTGCCGCCGCAGGCGCTCATGGGCGCGCGGCAAGCCGCCATGCTCCTTGCCGACGCGCTCGCGGCCAATGCGCGGCTCCTGATCGTGGCCGACTACGATTGCGATGGCGCAACCGCCTGCGCCGTGGGCCTGCGTGCCCTGCGCGCATTGATCCAGGCCGGGGAGAGCCAGGCCACGGTGGATTATCTGGTGCCGGATCGCTTCGTCCTGGGCTATGGGCTTTCGCCCGCCATTGTCACGCTGGCCGCGCAGCGTTTCCAGCCCGACCTCATCCTGACCGTCGATAACGGCATTGCCAGTCTGGAAGGCGTCGCCGCCGCCCGGAAACTGGGGATCGCCACCCTCGTGACCGACCACCACCTGCCCGCCCTGAAGGATGGCGCGCCCTGCCTGCCCGACGCGGATTGCATCGTGAATCCCAACCAGCCCGGCTGCGATTTTCCGTCGAAGTCGCTTGCCGGGGTCGGCGTCATTTACTACGTCATGCTCGCCCTGCGCGCCGAACTGCGCGAACGCGGCTGGTTTCGCGGTCGCCCGGAACCCAATCTGGGCAATCTCCTCGATCTCGTAGCGCTGGGCACGGTCGCCGACGTCGTCCGGCTCGATCACAACAACCGCATCCTGGTGAGCCAGGGCCTGCGGCGCATCCGCGCCGGACACCTGTGCTGCGGCCTGCGCGCTCTCCTGGCTGCCGCCGGACGCGAAGCGCAACGGCTTTCGGTCTTCGACCTGGGCTTTGTTCTTGGTCCGCGTATAAATGCCGCCGGACGCCTTGCGGACATGGGCATCGGCATCGAATGCCTGCTGGCAGAGGAACCGGCCCGGGCGCTCGCGCTCGCGCAAAAGCTGGATGCCCTGAACCGCGAACGACGCGAGATCGAGACGGGCATGCAGGAACAGGCCCTTGCCATTCTGGATCGTCTCGACCTGGCGGCGGCGGCTCCTGCGGGCATGGCGCTTTTCGAGCCGGAGTGGCACGAGGGCGTTGTGGGCCTTCTGGCTTCGCGGGTCAAGGATCGGCTCCATCGCCCGGTCTTCGCCTTCGCGCCGAGCGGCAGCGGCGAACTGAAAGGCTCGGGGCGTTCCATCCCCGGCTTGCATCTGCGCGACGCGCTCGACCTCATGTCGAAACGCGCCCCAGGGCTGCTGCTGCGCTTTGGCGGACATGCGGCGGCGGCGGGCGTGACCGTGCGCCGGGAGGATTTCCCCCTTTTCCGCGACCTTTTCGCCGACATCGCCGACGAACTCCTGCCGCCGGAAGCCCTGGCCCGGCAACTGGAAACGGATGGCAGCCTGGAGAGCGGTTACTGCAACCTCGCTACCACGCATCTGCTGGAATCGCACGTCTGGGGCCAAGGTTTTGCCGCCCCCGTGTTCGACGATACTTTTACGATCGAATGGCAGCGCATCCTCAAGGAAAAGCACCTGAAACTGCGCCTCCGGAAGGAAGCGTTCTCCATCGACGCGATCCAGTTCAATTTCACGACCACGCCCGCGCAATCCGCCCACATCGCCTACCGCCTTGGAATCAACAACTACAAAGGCATTGAGTCCCCACAACTGCTGATCGAACACCTGGCGTGAACGGCAATTGTTTTGCGGATGCGCCATGATGATATGCTTTGGCGCTTTGCTTTACTCGTATGCGCCCTTTTGCCGGTTCCAACGATACCTGGCGTTATCGCCGTCGCTTGTGCGCAGCTCCCAATCAAAAAATCCGTTGGTTTTTGTTTTCAATACACGCAAGGTAGATTTATTCTCGTAGATATCGTGATCTCTTGTGCCGTCTTTGTGCCAATCACCCGCAATGTCCTGAAAAGTGTACATTTCAGCGCCAAAGACCCGAACCAGTTGATCGCCGACAATCCTGAAAAGCACCAGAAACTCGCAGTAAGCCCCGCCGCCAGAATAACCAATGTCATGCCCGCCGCGAACGCCAAAAGCCTTTTCTTTTTCGTTCAGGCGATAATTCGCCAAATCGAATTTATGATAATCAAGTCTTGTGCTTTCCTCGCCCAGAACGGAAATCATGAATTCCATATCCGAAATGTCGTCGGATTTGGCGATGGGAACAAACTTGCCGTTTGCAAAATCAAAAACTCCCAGATGCAAATCCAACGACACACGGCAGACGGTATCGTTATCATATTTCCTGGCATCATCCAGAACCTTCTTGTTCATGGCAAAACAAGCGGCAACAACGTAACGATCCTTCCCGCCCCACGACCTGGCGCCCGCGAAATGGAGCAAGGCAGGGTCATGATGGGGCGCGATCCAGCGCAAAAGCAGATCACGCTCCAGTCCCTCGGGAAGCGCGCCAAAACCGCTTTTGCGCGGAATTCCCTTCATTTGCTCGTCAAAGGCTTCCCTGCCCTCGCTGTGCGCGATTGCCGCGTCCGCTTCACGCAAATTCCTGGTGTGTTTTGTTTCCGCGCCAAGCGTCGCGCAAAACAAAAGCGCAAAAACCAATAACAATCTCATGTCGATCCCTCTTCCAAGTTGTTTCATCATCGGCAAAAACCACAGCGGCTCAATCGGGAAACGCGACGCCGGAAACCTTCCATGTAGCGATTCCATGCCGCTTGAGGAGGAAGGAAACGAGTTCCCGACCGGAATCCTCTTCCTTGAGCGTGATTGCGAAGGTATCGAAACTCCTGTAGCCGCTTGCCACCTGCACGGGTTTCGCGGAGAGGAAAGCCAGCGGATTGGCCGCCTTGCCGGAAGCGCCCGCCTGCCCCCGCAGGAGCAGGGCGACGCTCTCCGGCGTGATGGCGGCATCCAGCAGCGGGTCCAGGGCTTTCAGGGCAAGCTGCGTCCCGGCTGCGCCCAGCGCGTTGCCATAGGGATTGTCGTTGTGCGTCCGCGCCAGTTCTTCTGTGAACTTGACACGCAGACTGGATTTCAGGTTTTCCTTCAGGACAGGAAAATCAAAATGCGCTGCCAGGGCGTGCGTATCCCGTGCCTCAACGGCGGATTGAATGGAACGCAGCGTGAGATACGGCGTCGCAAAAATCCACGCGCCGCCGCCGATGAGCACAAGAACAAGCAATGCCCGGAACAGTTTCATGCCAATTCCTCCGATGATTTCGCGCTGCCAGCCCCGCGCCAAAACAGGCGGCATCCTATCATTTTTTCGTCCCGCGAACAGCATCCCTGCCGCAGGGGCGACGGGGCAACGGGATCAAAAGCACACATCCACGCCGGTTTGCTCCGCGACCAGTTCGCGCAGGCGCGTCTCGAAGAGCGCGCCGTCCCGGCTGTCGCGCCAGTGTTCGCCGTCCCAGCGGAAGTGAAAGCCGCCGCGTCGCGCCGCGATCCAGATTTCCCGGCTGGGCGCGTGGCGGTTCACCACGATCTTGCCGCCTGCCGCGCAGTCGATTTCCAGAATGCCTTCCGCAACCCACTCATAGTCCAGTTCATGTTCCTGCGCCACCGCCTGTTCCAGAGCGGTTTCGAGCTGCGCCAGCAGCGTCCGGGCGCGTCCGGCAAATTCCTGTTCATCCATTGTGCTACCATCTCCGGCTTTTGTTGCGTTGCTGTTGTTTGATCCATGCCCGCAAGCGGGCGACCGCGCATGGCAGGGGGAAATCCCTCCCGGCCAGGATTATCCCCCGGAAGGGGGCGGTTTCAAACTGTGGAGTCTGTTTCTGATGAAGACGATGCGCCTTGTGATTCTCCCCCCCCTTCTCCTCTTGTGCGGCGCTTGCGGCATCAAGGGTTCGCTGGATCAGCCCCCTGGCCCGGTCGCGCCGCCCGTGCTGGAGCGTTTCTCCCACGAAACGGCGACGCCGCCGGAGATTGCGAACACACCGGTAGCACAAAAATGAATCTTCCCGGTTCCCCCCACTTCCATTACCGTGACGATGTGTTGCATGTCGAAGGGCTGGCGCTTCCCGAACTGGCCGCCCGCTTCGGCACGCCCCTGTACGTCTATTCCCGCACCGCCCTTGCTGCCGCGCTGGCGGAATTCCAGTCTGTCCTCCAGAGCCATCCGGATGGTTCCCTGGTGTGCTATTCCGTCAAGGTCAATTCCAACCTGGCGATCCTTGATCTTTTTGCCCGCATGGGGGCAGGCTTCGACATTGTTTCCGGTGGCGAACTCGAACGGGTACTGGCGGCGGGCGGCGATCCGGGCAAGGTGGTTTTCTCCGGTGTCGGCAAGACGGAGGCAGAACTGGCGGCGGCGCTGCAAGCGGGCATCCTCTGTTTCAATGTGGAATCCGCTGCCGAGCTGGAACGCCTTGACCGCGTGGCCGGACAACTGGGCAAGGTTGCGCCCGTCAGCCTGCGCGTCAATCCGGATGTTGATCCCAAGACCCACCCTTACATCGCCACGGGCCTGAAAAGCAGCAAGTTCGGCATTCCGCTTGCCGGAGCGCCCGCGCTCTACGAACGCGCTGCCCGCCTCGCCCACCTGCGTGTTACAGGCGTGGATTGCCACATCGGCTCGCAGCTTCTCGACCCGCGCCCGCACCACGAGGCGCTTGAACGCCTGCTCCCGCTCCTGGAAACGCTGGCGGAGCGCGGCATTCCCATGCGCCACCTGGACTTGGGCGGCGGCCTGGGGATTCGCTACCGGCCCGAGGAGACGGAACCCACGGTTGCCGACTACCTCGCCCCCATGATCGCAAGCGTGCGGGGACGCGGCCTCAAGCTCCTGCTTGAACCCGGACGCCGCCTGGTGGGCAACGCGGGCCTTCTCCTCACGCGGGTGGAGTCGGTAAAGCCCGGCTGCGACAGGAATTTCGTCATCGTCGATGCCGCCATGAATGATCTCATCCGTCCCGCCCTCTACGAAGCCTGGCACGAAATCCGCGAAGTCGTCCTGCGGACGGCGATGTTTTCGGGACAATCTGCTGACCGTGGCGCCGCTGTTCGCGGAACCGCCGTCCACAAGACATCGGAGACGCTGTGTGATGTTGTTGGCCCGGTTTGCGAGAGTGGCGATTTCCTGGGACGCGCGCGGACGCTTGCCGTTACCGGAGGCGACCTGCTCGCGGTGCTGAGTGCCGGAGCCTATGGCATGTCCATGAGTTCCAACTACAACAGCCGCCCGCGCGCGGCGGAAATCCTGGTGGATGGACAAACTCCGCACCTCATCCGCCGCCGGGAAACCACCGCCGACCTCTACGCCCTGGAATCCCGCATCCCCGCATAAGACATTCGGGCCTTTGGTCTGTGCTATTGTCTGCTGGGGCAGGAGATGTCTCCCTCTTCGCAGCCGCTCAGTTTCTTGATCTCATTGATTCTTGCGCGTGTTTTTTCGGCAAGGCAGATATTTAATTCCATCTGATAAATGCTGCCGCCGATCGAACCCAAGGTTTCAAGGGCGCATGATAAATCGCGGAATTTGATCCACGCATTTTGCGCTTCTTTCAGCGCGTTTTTATGTTCGCTATCAAGGGATGTTCTAAACGACGCATAGATTGCATTGAGGTCTTTGTCGACTTCTTCATACTCCTTGACGGCACATTCGTTCATTTCCAACTGCGTTTGCGCATTGCCGCAGTCAACATCGGCAAAGCACAGGTTTGTCAAAAAAACGAAAACCAACGCGCCCTTTCGTGCGACTTTTTCCATGAATCTCTCCTGTCATGATTTGCGCCCGATTATATCAAAAACCGGAGAGCGTGCCGGAGATCCACGGCCAGATCGTCCTGTGCGTCCATTCTGTCAGCGTCTGCAAGAGAAGATTCAAGGACGGACGAGAAACAACACCGTACCGCCCTTGCCTGCCAGGCGCAGGGTGGCGCCCCGGAGACGTCGCCGGTTCCTGTCGGCCGCTGTGTTGAGGGGGGTATCAGCAGGCGTCGTCAGCGTGCGCCTTGTTATTCCGACCAATCAAGCCGGGGATTTTCCGGGAGCTTGTCGTGTTTCATGGGGCGGCCCAGTTCGGCGGCCCAGGCGATGGCTTCGCAGTGGATGGAATTCAGGGCATCCAGCCCCAGCGTGGGGAAATCACCCAGATATTCCAGAAGCGGGCCGGGCTGGTCCCGTTCCAGGCTCTCGACGATGCCAAGCAGCTTTCCCAGCAGGCCGTGCCGGGCGAGCAGCGCCTCCTGGATGCTGGGAACGAGGTTGTTCAGTTGCGTGAGCACCTCCTCGATGCGCATGCCCAGGATCACCGGGACGAAGGACATGATCCCCGTCATGAAGGCTTCTTCGGCCAGCGCCTTGGCCTCCGGCTTCAGGAAGCGCGCCAGCTTTTCCATCAGGAAGGCGCGGGTGGCCGCCAGTTGCAGGAGCGGATTGCCCGAGATTTGTTGCTGGTTGTCGGGGCTTGAGAACAGGAGCAGTTGCAGCCAGCGTTGCAGTTGCAGGCGTCCCAGAAGCGTGATGGCCTGGCGCAGGGAAATGATCTGCACGCGGCGGCCAAAGGCAACCGAGTTCGTGAGCCGCAACAAATTCACCGAAAGCGCGGGCGCGCGTTTGAACGTCTCTTCCAGTTCCTTGATGTCCGCATCCCCCAGGATCTGGTTCAAAAGCGTCATCAGCACCAGACGGTCGTGCTTGACGCCGCGCCCTTGCAGGACGGTCGGATAGGCGAAGAAATAGCCCTGGAAGAGGGAAAAGCCAAGTTCCGCGCAGCGGCGAAACTGTTCCTGGGTTTCCACGCGCTCGGCAAGCAGCATGAGCGGTTGGCCCCGCAGGTCGCTCACGATGCGGCGGGCCTTTTCCTCCCAGTCTTCGAGGAGGATCAGCTTCACGATATCCACCAGAGGCAGGAGCGCCGCGTGGATCGGCATGATCTCGCAGATGTCGTCGAGCGCGAGCGTGAATTCCTTTTGCTTCAGTTCCTTGCAGCGTTCGACAACCCTCGGCGTGATCGGGATGGTCTCCAGGATTTCCAGCACCACCTGTCGCGGGTCAAGGAATTCCAGCACGTCGGAGAACAAAAGCTCCTCGCCGATGTTGATGAACACTTTTTTGTCATCGAGCGCCTCGCCCAGGGAAAGCTCGCTGAAGGCGTGCGAGATCACGGTGGCGGTTGCGGCGCTGTCGTCCGTCACATTGGCGGCATTGGGGATGCGGGCGTTGCGAAACAGGAGTTCATAGCCGTACAGGGCCTTTTTCTGGTCGAGAATGGGCTGGCGCCCCAGATAGATTGAACGGTCCAAAGGGTCCATAGAGCCAGAGACATTGTCAAAACGGGTCAGAAGGGAAAGTCCAGATCCGGTCGGATACGTGACAGGGCACGTCGGAAATCGGCCTGAATCCGGGCCAAGGCAGCCTCATTATCCGCCTCGAAGCGCAGCACGACAACCGGCGTGGTGTTGGAAGCGCGCGCCAGGCCGAATCCATCGGAATATTCTGCCCGCAGACCATCCAGCGTGACGCGCTCCACTTCGCCCGCGAAAGCAGCCTGTTTTTTCAGTTCGTCGATGAGCCGGAAGGGTTCGCCCTCGGCCATGCGGAGATTGAGTTCCGGGGTAGACACGGCCTGGGGCAGGGCGTGCAACACAGGGTTGGCGTCCGGATGTCGGGCGAGGATTTCCAGGAGCCGCGCCCCGGCATAGAGGCCATCGTCGAAACCGTACCAGCGTTCCTTGAAGAAGATGTGGCCGCTCATCTCCCCGGCCAGCGGCGCGCCCGTCTCTTTCAGCTTTGCCTTGATGAGCGCGTGTCCGGTGTTCCACATGCACGGCTTGCCGCCATGCGCCGTGATCCACGGACGCAGGAGGCGGGTGCATTTCACGTCATGGACGATCAGGCCGCCCGGCACGCGCCGCAAAACATCGGCGGCAAAAAGCATGAGCTGCCGGTCAGGATAGATGATCTCGCCATCGCGGGTGACGACGCCCAGACGGTCGCCATCGCCATCGAAGGCGATGCCCAGTTCGGCGTCGTTCTCCCGCACGGCGCGGATCAGGTCGGCGAGGTTCTCCGGTCGGGAGGGATCGGGATGGTGGTTTGGGAAATTGCCGTCCACTTCGCAGAAAAGCGGAATCACCGTTGCGCCCAGGCGTGTGAAAAGTTCCGGCGCGACCGCCCCGGCAATGCCGTTGCCGCAATCCATGACGATGCGCATGGGCCGCGCCAGCCGGACATCGGAGGTCACGCGCGCAATGTAACGCTCGCGCACGTCGCTTGCCTGGTACGCGCCCGCGCCGGTGACAAAATCCATCGCCTCGATTCGCCGCCGCAGCGCCTGAATGGCTTCCTGCGCCAGGGTTTCTCCGGCGATGACCATCTTGAAACCATTGTAGTCGGGCGGGTTGTGGCTGCCAGTGACGGCGACCGCGGAATCCGCGCCCAGGGCATGCGCGGCGAAATAGGCAAGCGGAGTGGGGACGCTGCCCAAATCAATGGCGTTCGCGCCGGAAGCGCGGATCCCCTCAATCAGCGCCTGGGCAAGTTCGGGACTGGAAATGCGTCCGTCACGGCCCACGGCAATGGTGCTTGCCGCTTTTTGCTGCGCGAGTGTGCCGAGTCCCTGGCCAATGGCATGCGCAATCGCGGGCGTGAGCGTCTTGCCGACAATGCCGCGGATATCGTATGCCTTGAAGATTTCAGGGGGAAGGGAACGGGTAGGCATGATGTATGGGCCTCAACAGGGAATTGGAGATCGGGATGGCGCGCTCCGGGCCTGCGCGTTCTGCTGGTCGGCCCAGTAGCTCGAACGCACCATCGGCGCGCAGGCTGCGGCAGTAAAACCCATCTCTTGGGCAGCTTCCGCATAGCGCGTAAAAACTTCCGGGGGAACGTAGCGCTGGACGGGCAGATGGTGCGCGGAAGGCGCGAGATATTGGCCGATGGTGAGCATTTCCACGCCCTGGGCGCGCAGGTCGCGCAGCACGGCGAGGATTTCCGCGTCGGTCTCGCCCAGCCCGACCATGAGGCCGGACTTGGTGGGAATGCCGGGATAACGTTGCCGGAAATCCCGCAAAAGCGCGAGGGAGGCGGCATAGTCAGCGCCGGGCCGCGCCACCCGGTAAAGGCGGGGGACGGTTTCCAGATTGTGGTTCAGCACGTCCGGCAGGGCTTCGCCGAGCGTTGCCAGGGCGATTTCCTGCCGCCCGCGAAAATCCGGAGTCAGGATCTCGATGAGCGTGGCAGGACTTGCCTCCCGCACGGCGCGGACGACATCCCGAAACTGCGCCGCACCGCCATCCCGCAGATCATCGCGGTCGACGCTGGTGATGACGACATAGGCCAGCCCCAGATGGGCGACGGCCTCGGCAAGCAGGCGGGGTTCTGCTGCGTCGGGCGGCAAGGGCGCTCCGTGCCCCACATCGCAGAAAGGACAGCGGCGCGTGCACAGGTCGCCCAGGATCATGAACGCCGCCGTGCCGCGCCCAAAACATTCGCCGATGTTGGGACAAGCGGCTTCCTCGCAGACCGTGTGCAGATGCTGTTCGCGCAAAAGCCGTTTGATGTCGCCAAATCGCCCTGCCGCGCTCCCGGCCTTCACGCGAATCCAGGCAGGCTTGCGCAACGATTCCGCCGGAACGACCCGAACCGGAATCCGCGCCACCTTTGCCAAACCCTTTTGTTTCACGCCTTGCTCCACCAATCCCTGCCCCTTCCAAACCCGAAAGGCCGCAAGGATAACAAGTTTTCGGGGCCTTGCGGGGTTCCGCAGACGACAAGCCAGGGTAATCGCATTTGGCTTTTTTGGACGAGGCCGGGCAAGGAAGCGCGATATCGTGAAATACGGTCGGCGGTTTTTCGCCGGGAGCGGATACTGCGTTTTGGATCGGTCGCATCCGACGTAAAAGCCCCAGGGCAAACTTGCGCAAGGCGGAGAAATCCTGCGGGGCATGCCCTTGCGAACCCGGACGACAAACTTGCCTGCCGATTCAACGCCTTTTTGCATCTCGCTTGCGCCTGTATCTGGTCACGATGAACACGCTCTTGCGTGTTCATCGTGGAAAAAATGATGAAAATCCCGGACAATCGCGGTACCGGGAACAACATTTCAAAAAAGGAAAACCCCATGATCGACCACCCCGTGCGACTGCCCGACCGGCAACCCGTGCTGCGCCTCGTCCCCATGCCGCGCAACGAGAACATGTTCGGCGATATTTTCGGCGGCTGGATCATGTCGCATGTGGATGTCGCGGGCGGCATCGCGGCGATGCGGCATGCGCGTGGTCGTTGCGCCACCGTCGCGGTCAACGCCTTCCAGTTCCGCCAGCCTGTCTCTTCTGGCGACGTGGTGAGTTTCTACGCTGACGTAATCAAGACCGGCAGGACTTCCATCACCGTTGCCGTGGAGGTGTATGCAGAACGCCATCCCCAGAACCCGGTCACGGTCAAGGTAACGGAAGCGACACTGACCTATGTCGCGCTGGATTCCGGGGGCGGCAAACGCGGCTTGCCCGAGGAAACCCAGGTAGAATGAGCGACTTGTCGCGTCTTTCCAGGCCCGTGCCATGAACAGGATTTCCCGCTTTTCCCCCGTGCTGCTGCTGGCCTCCGCCAACGGCTCCGTAGTCGGGGCGCAGCGATACATACAGGATTTTTGAGCGCGATGCGTGGGCGGGAATTCCTGCTGATCCTCATTCTGGGCATTTTTGCCTATATGGTGTGGCTGCTCTGGCAGCTCTGGCGGATGCGCAGGAAGCCGCCCGCGCCTGCCGCGCGGCGCGTCCGGGAGCCAACGCTGGCCGCGCGGGACGAAGCCGAGACGGATCACGCGGAATTCAACCGGCACCTGCGCGAACAGCTTCGGGTTCGTTTCCACCGCCGTTCTCCGCAATCCGGGGAACAGGAGACGGAGGAAACGCCAGACGCGCCGACGGGAAACAAGGCGGAAGAAGTCGGGGCGGAGGAGAGTTCCGCCCACTTTGCCGAACAGGCGTTCATGGACGGCGTGGAGCGGGAGCTTGCGCAGGTGCAAGAAGAGGTGGATGCCCTGCGCGGCGCGCTGGCCGCCTTGCGGGAGGATTTGCTTGACCTGCGCGAGGAATTCCGTCAGGAAAGCCAGGCGGCGCGCGCGGCACAGAATGCTTCTCCTCTCTATGGCGACGCCATGCAGATGGCGATCCTGGGACACGATGCGCTGACGATCGCCGAACGTTGCGGGATTGCGCGTGCCGAGGCGGAACTGGTGGTATCCTTGGTCAAGAACAAGGAGACAAACCCTCGATAGGCGAAGCATGACTGAGGAAGGCAGGGAGATTCCAGAATCCGAACAGCGTACCCGGCTCATCCGGCGCATGCTGTATGCTGCTGTGGCCGTGGGGGCGCTGCTGTTCCTGCTTGTCCTTCTTTCCGCGCCCAGGGAGGAGGAGCCGGAAGAATCGGAGTCGACATCCGCACCGCCTGTCGCTCTGCCACCTGTCGTCGCGCCGCCGCTTCCGCCCGAAACCCCAGAAATCCCAGAAATCCCAGAAATCCCAGAAACGCCCGAAACTCCCATACCTCCGGACAATCAGGAATGGAACATTCCCCACGTTCCCGATCCCCCGCCCGATATTCCCGCGCCGCCGGAACTGCCGGAGGTTCCCGTGACGGTTCCTCCGGCGTCGCCGCAGCCGCCACAGACGCCAGTGCAACAAACGCCGCCGCCGACGCAACAGATGCCGCTACCGCCCCGGCAGCCCGTCCAGTCTGTAAAGCCAGTGACGCCTCCTTCCCGGACGGCGACCGTGACGGCAACCATTCCCGCGCCGGGCGGAGCTTCGCCTGTTGAGGAGCCGCCGGAGGAATCCAGCCCGCCGGTCATTGCCCTTCCGGTCGCGCCGCCGCCGCCGGTGACGATCCGCACACTCAATGGTTTTCTGGTACAGGCGGGCGTTTTCCTCAACCGGCAAGGCGCTGAGGAACTCCATGCCCGCCTGCAAGAAAATGGCATTCCTGCCACGCTGGAAACTCGGGTGCAGGTTGGGCCATTCCGAACCCAGGCCGAAGCCCAAGCAGCGCGCGCGCGTCTAAAAGCACTCGGAATCGACGCTCTCATCCTCCCTCCGACTCCCCCCAAACGCCGCTGAGCTTACGTTTGCCCACAATTGCCGTCCGCCAGGACACTCATGGGCGGTCTTTGAAGAAGTGGGTGATGCGGCGGATGCTGGCTTTGTCTGGTGGGGCCAGCCGTTGCTTTTCCCGGTAGACGAGGAAGAAGCGCAGGCGGGTGCTGCGGGAGAGGCAGGTACAGGCGACCTTGTCCAGCGTGGCAAGATCCTTTTCCATGCGGCGGCGCAGGAGCGGCCCGGCGGGAAGGATGCTTCCCAATGGGCAATCGATCAGGTATACACGGGCGGAATCGTCGACCAGAATGTTGCGCCATTTCAGGTCGTTGTGCGCGAAGCGGTGCGCGTGCAGGATGCGCGTGCAGGCGGCAATCTGGTCGCCCACCTGCCGCACCCAGGCGCGGTCGCGCAGGCGCGGGTCTTTTCTCCGCGCAAGTTCGGCCAGGTCTTGCGTGTTTTCGAGTTCGCGGGTAATCAGCGCTCCGCGGGAAAACATGCCGAAGCGACGTTCCTCCCCGAAGGCGACGATCTCGGCGGTGGGGATGCCCCACTGGGCAAAACGCATGAGGTTTTGCCACTCGCTCCGAACGCGCGTGCGCGGCAGGCAGGCGAGCAGCGCGTAACGCAGAGCGCGTCGCCAGTTGCTGCGCCCATCCCGCGCCATGCTTCGCTGGTAGCGCTTGACGTAGTAGCGCGTCCCGGCCAGGGTAACGCGGAGGACTTCGGAGCGCGACGAGCGGGTGAGCGCTTCGCCTTCCAGCGCAAAAACCCGGTCAAGGCTGCCGAAGGCAGCGGCCAGATGCAAGTAGGCGGGTTCGAGTCGCCAGGCGGACATCAGAGCGCATCCCCGTAGCGGGCCTTGCGGGCGACAAGCCGCCGCGTCCGCCAGGCGATCCCGCGAAAGGAAGCGCCTTCCTCGCGCAGGATTTCCCGCAAGGGCTTCTGGAAATAGTGGCGCAGGAAATACAGGACATCCCGGCGCGTCAAGCCAATGCCAAGAGCAGAATAATGGAGCGCCGCCAGATCCTTGTCACGCCAGCGCCGGGGCGTCCGCGCGCGAATGCCCGCCCGATGCAGGTCGATTACGGAAATGCGCAGTCCCGGTACTGCGGACGGCAACTTGTCCCCGGAATCCGCATCGGTGTGCAGGAGGAAGTGGCAGAGGTAGCAATCGCGGTGGTTGATTCCGGCGCGGTGCATGGCGCCGAGCATGCGGGCGAGTTCGGCGATCAGCGCCCGCTTCGGGCGGAAGGCGGGCGGGGCCGATGACCAGTCGCGGGTGAGCGTTTCCAGATCAATGGTCGGCGCAAGTTCATGGGTGATGATGAAGGAGTGTTGCCGGGCCGGATTTCCGCCACGCTCGCCGAAGGCGGCGACGCGCAGGGTTGGCACGCCGATTGCCTCCAGACGGCGGATGGCGGCGCGCTCGTTGCCCGCCCCCAGAACCGGCTTCTTCAGGCGGCAGAGGTTCTTGATGATCTCGCCCCAGCCAATGCCCCGGTGAATCTTGGCGAAAAAGGCGGCACCCACAACTTCGACGCGCACGGTGCGCCGTCCTTCCAGGGCGCGATAGACCGTGCCGCCAAGCGCCTCCACCGCCGCGAACGGGTCTGTTCCGCGCCACAGGGAAAGGAAGGGTTCGTGGAGTTCCAGCTTCATGCGAGGATGATGTCCGCCGCGTGTTGCGGCATGGAATAGAGGTCGGCGACATCGGCGTAGCGCAGGCCGTTTTCCGCCCAGCGCCGCCGCGCCGGGGCCTCGGCAAGCATGGCGGCGAGCGTCTGGTTCATCGCTTCTTGCCGGAAAGGGCTGGGCAGCACGACGCCCGCCTCTGCCCGGGAAACATGCCCGGCATAGCCGCAGACATCGGTGACGAGCACCGGCAAGCCTGCCGCCAGCGCCTCCAGCAGCACGGTGCCGGTATTCTCGTGATAAGCCGGATGCATGAGGAGATCGGCCCCCAGAAGAAAGCGGGGAATGTCGCCGCGCCCCGGCAGGATCGTGACCCGCTCGCCTTGCCCCAGCCTTCGGGCAAGGCGGAGGAAGGGACGGGGATTATCCTGCCCGATGACGATCAACCGGGCGCGTTCCCGCGTCTTGAGGGGAAGCGCGGCGAGCGCGGCCAGGCTGCGATCCAGCCCCTTCGTCCGGAAGCCGGAACCAATGGCAAGGAGGAGGAATTCCGTCTCCCGCAAGCCGAATTCCGCCCGCAGTCCGGCGCGGATTGCCGCCGCGTTCGGCGGGGCGCGGCGATCACGGTCGATGCCGGGCGGCAACAAGTGGAAACGTTCGGCGGGCGTACCGTAATGGCGTGTAAAAAAGGCTTGCTGGGCGCTGGCGATCAGCAGGATTTGCGTTTGCGCCTCCGGCGCGAAGACGGCGCGTTCCTGGGCGACGAAATGTCGGCAACGACCAGAGAGGCGATAGAAGAAACCGCGCCCCCGCGCCTTTTCCGCGAAGCAAGGGTCGGCTGCGTAGTAGAAATCGAGGCCGGGCATCTTGTTGAAGCCGATTACCCGCTCCGCCGGGTCGCGGGCGAGATCGGCCCGCGTCTCGGCGGCGAAGCGTTCATAGCGCCAGTGGTTCAGCAGACAGCCGGGATCGGCGCAAAAGCGGCGCAGGCCGGGCATGCGCACATCGAAGCCCGGCGGAATCTCCCCCTGCCAACGCAAGGTGTAGACCCGAATCGCATGTCCGCGCCGCGCGCATTCCCGCGCAATGCGCAAGAAATCCCGTTGCAGGCCGCCGAAGGGAAAATATTTGTGGAGGACGAAGGCGAGTCGCACGAAGCCAGCCGACGCGCCTATTTCTGCAATTGGGCGATCAGCGCGTCCAGATTCGTAACCTGGCTTTGCAGGGTATCGCCCTGGATCAGGTAACGCCCCTCCACGATCAGGGCCGGGACGCTCTCGATCTTCATGTCCTGGGCCAGCCTTTCGGCCTGCTTCACCTTGCTTTGCACGGAAAAGGACTTGTAGGCGGCGGAGAATTTCTTGCTGTCCCCGCCTTGCTTCACGTACCAGGTGCTCATCCGCGTCTCGTCGTAAAGTTGCTGGCGTTGCTCGTGGATGGCGACGAAGACTGCGTCATCGAGGCGGGCAAGGTCGCCCATCTGTTCGAGCGCGTAGTAGAACTGCGCGAGATTGTTCCACATGACGCGCCCCTGCCAGACCACGGGAACGCGGCGAAAGGCGACGCTGGCAGGCTGCCGCGCCAGCCAGCGTTTCAGGATCGGGTGGAATTCCTTGCAGTGCGGGCAACCGTAGGAAAAGAATTCCAGCACTTCGATCTTGCCGGGGCTTTGCGTTGGCTGTGGCGCGGCAAGCTGGACGTAGGGGGCATTGCCCTGCGCTCGCGTCCCTGGGGCAAAAAGGCCCAAGGCGAGGAGGGCGGAAAGGGAAAGAAAGGCGCGACGGTTTGGGTCTTGCATGATGAACTCCTGTTTTTCTGTTGGATTATTCCGAGACAATGGGAATGGCATCGATTCCGGCCTGGGCCAGTTCCGCGCGGACCTTGCCCGCTTCCCCGGTTTTGTCGTAGGGGCCGAGCAGCACGCGGTAATAAGTCTTTTCCTGCACCATGACCTGCTCCACGCGGGCCTCCAGCCCCTTCATGGCGAGGTTGGCCCTGGCGCGATCCGCCTCTTCGGGCCGCGAGAAGGAACCCGCCTGGAGATAATGGTTCCGGGCCGCCTGCGGCGCGTCGGCCTGCGACGCATCGCCGGAATCGACGGGGGGAACCGCCCCTGGTGGCGCGGCGGATGGGTCTGCGGGCGCGGATGAATCCGCAGGTGTGGATGCGTCCGCAGGCGCGGTGGGTGTGGCGGGGGCGCGTGGCGGCTGCGGCAACGAGTCGCCCGGCTTGCCGGGGATATCCAGCGGACGCTGGCCCTTCGTCTCCGGCGCGGGCTGCACCCGGCTGACGAACGGCACCGGCATCTTGTTGAGATACCAGACGACGCCGGTCGAGATGAGCACCCCCAGCACCAGCCCGACGAAAATCCCCACCAAGGTGCCGCCGCTCTGATTCCGCAGGCGACGCGGAACCGTCCGCTGGACAATTGCCGTCCGCAGCATTGCTGTCCAGAGCATTGCCGTCAACAGGACGCCGGAGCCTTGCTTGTGCGTGTACTTGTGCATGATTTCCCTTTCCTACATGCTCTCCGGGCAAGAGACGCCCAGAAGAACCATGCCATTGTAAATCACTTGGCGCACGGCGGCTACCAGCGCGAGCCGGGCCAGTTGCAATTCCGGGGCAAGCGGCGCGTCCGGTCGGGAGAGAATGCGCAGGTGATGGTAGAAGGCATGGAAATCCGCCGCCAGGTCTTTCACATAAAACGCCACCTGATGCGGCGCGTACTCCGCCGCCGCCGTTTCGATCACATCCGCAAAGGCGGCGAGACGGGCGCACAGCGCCATTTCGCGCGGATCTTCCAGAGGCGAGAGATCCGCCCCGGCAAGTTCCGCCACATCCCCGCCCCATTCCCGCAGCACCGAAGCGATGCGGGCGTGGGCGTACTGGATGTAATACACCGGGTTCTTACTCGTCTGGCTCTGGGCAAGATCAAGGTCGAAATCCAGATGCTGGTCGGCCTTCTGGAGGACATAGAAGAAGCGGCAGGCATCGCCCCCCACCTCCTCGCGCAAGGCGCGCAAGGTGACGAACTCGCCGGAGCGGGTGGACATGGCGGCTTTCTGCCCGCCGCGATAGAGCACCGCGAACTGGACGAGGGCAATGTCAAGCCGTTCGGCATCCAGCCCCAGCGCCTTGAGCGCCCCTTTCACACGCGGGATGTAGCCGTGGTGATCCGCGCCCCAGATGTTGATGAGCCGCGCAAAGCCGCGCTCGAACTTGTTTGCGTGATAGGCGATATCGGAGGCGAAATAGGTATAGATGCCGTTTTCGCGCTGCACCACCCGATCCTTCTCGTCGCCGAAGGTCGTGGAACGAAACCACTTGGCCCCGTCCTGGAGATAGACATGCCCGGCCTCCTCCAGCCTTTCCACGCTGCGCCTGACCAGCCCCATGTCGAAGAGCGCCTTTTCGGAGAACCAGACATCGAAGGCGACGCCGAATTCCTCCAGGTCGGAGCGACCATCCGCAAGCTGCTCGGCGAGGACATGCTGGTGAATGACCTGCCAATCCGCGCCCAGGAGCTTTCTCGCGTTGGCGATCAGGACGTCGAGATGCCGCTCGCGCAACGCCTTGGCTTCGGCATCATTGCGCGCCGCGTCCGGCAGCGCGGGCACCTCCGCCAGCACGGCGGCGGCGGGCCGCAGGTAACGTTCGCCCCGCGCCCCGCGCAATTGCTCCGCCATCCGCCGCACATAGTCGCCCTGATAGGCGTTGGGGGGAAAGGCGAGCGTCTTGCCACAGAGGGCGAGGTAGCGCAACCAGGCGGAAACGGCGAGGATGTCCATCTGCCGCCCGGCGTCATTCACGTAGTATTCGCGGGTTACGTCCCAGCCAGCGAAGGCGAGGAGATTCGCAAGCGACGCGCCATAGGCCGCGCCGCGCCCATGCCCCACATGCAGGGGGCCGGTGGGATTGGCGGAGACGAATTCCAGAAGGAGCTTCTGCCCGCCGCCTGCCTGCGAACGGCCATAATCGCGCCCGGCGACTAGGATTTGCCGCGCCACTTCACGCCGGAGGCTGTCATCCAGGGTGAAGTTGATGAATCCCGCCCCGGCCACTTCGACCTTGCGCACATGGGGCGAGAGCGGCAATTCCGCCAGCAGCCGCGCCGCGAGTTCGCGGGGATTCTTCCCCAAGCGCCGCGCAAGCCGCATGGCGAGGTTGCTCGCAAAATCCCCATGCGCAGCCTCGCGCGGACGCTCCAGGTGAATCGGCTCATCGGCGGCATCGGGCGCGACACTCCCCAACGCCCGCCGCAACAGCCCCACAAGTTCATGTTTCGGATCGATCGCCATCAAACTTCCGGCAAAAAGAAAACCGCGATTATATGCCAGGGTTGGGGGATCAGGGATCAGATGTCAGGGATCGGACAGGGCAAACGCGCCATATTCCTTTTTCATGTACTGGTTTCTTCCTGCTGGAGAAGCGGTTTCCACGCGAGGAGGGATGCGTGATCGTCATGGCGCGGCAGGATTTGTACCGGCATCGCCATCAGGCGGTGAATGCATTCATGCGCGCCCGGCCTTGTTCCCCGCCGGGTTGCGCCCCGAACGCCGCCAGCAGGCAATCCACCTCTTCCGTCTGCCGCAGGGGACGCAGGCGTTGGCAGAGCGTCTCGGCTTCCGGGTAGCGCAGGCGCAGGAGCGCGAGCCACTGCTTCAACCTGCCTGGCGCGCGCGGCGACCCGCTCTGGCGGATTTCCGCCCAATAGCTTGCCAGATGCGGCAACAAGGCCTGCCAGCTTCCCGCCGCCCCGCCCCGGATGTGTTGCGCGAGAAAAGGGTCGGCGAGCGCGCCGCGTCCCAGCATCACGTGTGCGCAACCTGTTTCCCGGCGAATGGCAAGGTAATCTTCCACGCGCCAGACCTCGCCATTGGCGATGACCGGGATGCGCAGCGCCATGCGCACCTGGGCGATCCACGCCCAGCGGGCCGGGGGACGATAGCCGTCGGCGCGGGTGCGGCCATGCACAGTCAGGGCGTCGATGCCGCCTGCTTCCAGCGCCAGGGCGCACGCCAGCGTCCGGGAGGTATCCTCCGTGCCCAAACGCATCTTGGCCGTGAAGGGGAGATACGGCGGCAGGCTCTGGCGCACGGCGGCGGTGATGCGGTACAGGAGTTCCGGCTCTTCCAGCAAGGCCGCGCCGCCATGATGCCGATTGACCGTCGGCGAGGGACAACCGAAATTGAGGTCGATGCCCGCCGCGCCCAGCGCCAGCAGGCGTTCGGCATTTTCCGCCAGCGCCTCCGGCCCGGAACCCAAAAGCTGCATCCGCATCGGCGTTCCCGCCTGGGTGCGGCTCTTTTGCGCGAGTTCCGGGCAGACGCGCAAAAAAACACGCGGCGGCAGGGCGTGATGCGTGACGCGCACGAAGGGGCAAATTCCCCAATCATAGCCGCCGATGGCGGTGAGCGTGGCGCGCAAGGGGAAGTCGGCCAGCCCTTCCAGCGGCGCGAGGATCAATTGGGGCACGGTGCTTGCAGATTGCATGGTTTCCTGCGGACGGGATGAAAGCGCATCGGGAAAATCGGGAAACGGCGCATTGTAGCGCAGTCCCGTGGCCGCTGGCGGCGATGCCGTTTTGGTCTATACTCCATTTCCTGTCCCTTGACCTGGAGAAGATCATGAGAAAAGTTCTTTGCCTGTGTGCCGCCATTCTTTTGTCTGCCTGTTCGCAAGAGCCGCCGACGCCCGGCACGACGCCGCCCGCAGTTACGGAAGCGCCGCCCACGGAAAAGTTATCCGCAGCAGATGCAGCGCCACCCGCAGCAGAACCATCCACATTTGGGAACAAGTCGGCGGCAATCCTCAGCTCTGACCAGCGTCCTCCCGCGCCTAGCGACCTGTTCTACGAGCCGAAAATTGACGTCCCCAACCGCGAACGCTACGGCAAGCAACAGGACAATCCCGTAAAGCTGGCGGCGGAAGCGCCGGTGTCGACCTTTTCCGTCGATGTGGATACGGGCAGCTACAGCAATGTCCGCCGCATGTTGCAGCATGGGCAGTTCCCGCCCGCCGACGCGGTGCGGGTCGAGGAGATGATCAATTATTTCCCCTATGACGAAG
>JAISLJ010000078.1 GCA_031290955.1 Zoogloeaceae bacterium
CTCGACCGTGGCCTTGCCGCCGCGCTTACCACGCGCCCGGACGCCGAACGTCCCGGCCTGGTGGGTTTCGCGGCCATCGGCGGCGGCAACCTGCGCTATCAAACCGGCTCGCACATTGATGTAGACGGCTACACGCTCATCGCCGGAGCCAGCGCCACGCGCACCCTGCCCGCAGGCGGCGCAGTGACGCTGGGCGCGTTCATCGAACACGGCGAGGGCGATTACGATACCTTCAACAGCTTCGCCAACGCCGCCAGTGTGCACGGCAAGGGCGATGCCGACTACACCGGCGGCGGTCTTCTCGCGCATGTAAAATCCTGCGAAACGACCTGCGGCGATTACCTGTATGCGGAAGCCAGCGCCCGCGCCGGAAAGATCGACCTCGACTACGCCGCCCGCGACCTGCTTGATGGCTTTGGTCGCCGCGCCGCCTACAGGAGTTCCTCCCGCTACGCCAGCGCCCACGCGGGCATCGGCTACGTCTGGAACCTGAGCGAAACTTCCAGCCTCAAGCTCTACGGACAATATTCATGGAGCCGTCAAGGGGCGGATACCGTGACCCTCAGCACCGGCGAACCCGTGAAATTCTCGGCGGTCGATTCCCACCGCACCCGCCTGGGCGCGCGCTGGAACCAAGCCGTCACCCGACACGGCCAAGCCTACCTGGGCGCGGCCTGGGAGCGCGAATACGACGGCAAGGCCAAGGCGAGCCTCCACGGCTACCGCCTCGCCACGCCCGAACTGAAAGGCGACACCGGCATCGTCGAACTCGGCTTCACCCTCACGCCGACAACCACACAACCCGTAAGCCTGGATATCGGCATCCAAGGCTACACCGGAAAACGCGAAGGCGTGACGGGGAGCTTCCGGGTGAACTACCGCTTCTGAGTCCTGGCGGACAGCAATGCGGCGCTTCGCGCCGAAGAGCCTTTCCAAACCCTCTCCCTGAAGGGAGAGGGAATCATGTGGATGCGGGAAGGGGATTGCACATCTGAACCAGCGTGTGGATTGCCGCGTCGCTATGCGCCTCGCAATGACAACAAAGTGGGGGGCGGCTTCCAGCCGCCCCAAGGAATGACCGCGAGCAGAACCTGCGGCAATCCACACCCGCGGGCGCTCGTTCCTGTCGCTGTGCGTGGCGCTGGTCACCATGCTCTTCACGATCACCCTTCCCGTGACGAGTCGATACCTGATCGCGACGTTTTTCTGGCCAGTCATCGTAGTTTTCATTTTCTTGCGCCACCGTCTGGAACAACATTTCTTTGTGCCCGCAACGCTCCTTTCCCTGCTGGCCGTGGGCCTCATGGGATTGAGTTCCCACAGGCTCATGGAAGCGAACGGACTGCGTGGAGATTATTATCCAGAAGAAATTTCCTGCATCAATGACGCGCTCGAACGCGAGAATCTCTCCAATGGGATCGCCCAATACTGGGACGCCAAGCCCATCCAGATGTTCAGCAGGCGGAAGATTCAAATCGCACAGCATCTTGAGAACCTGGAGGAAATGCGCTGGATCACGTCGGAAGGATATTTCCGGGAACGCTACGATTTTGCAATCATCACGGAAAAGCCCTTGGGCGGCAACTACCGTCTTTCCACCGATATTCTGGCGCGCCTGAATGGAGAACCTCAAAGGATCACGCGCTGCGGAAAAAGATCGCTTTATCTTTATGGGAAGAATAAGCTACGTGCCCGGAAAATTATCCGGGTCGGGGATTCCTATACTTGGGGAGGCTGTGCGTTACCTACAACCATTGGCGTACCTGTGGTCATTGATGAAAAGACTCCCGTTTGCGAGATGCGCAAAAAGGAACTTTCCAGCACCGGCCATTTGACCTACGGCCCTTATGAACACTTGCCGCCGGGAAAGTATTTATTCGAGATTGTTTATTCGGGTTCCGGGCCGGAGGAAACGCTTGGCGAATGGGATGTCGTCCTGGCTTTGCCCAAGGAAGCCCGGGTGCTGGAAAAAGGGGCGATTCCAGCCCTTATTTCCGGGGAAGGGAAAATCGTCGGGACATTTGTGCTCGAAGCGGACGGTGTGCGAAAACCCGATCGCCTTCGGGTGGAAATTCGTGCCTTTGCGCATGCGCATGCCTCACTCGGCATCCGCAGTCTCCACATCCGGCGCGAGGGTTGATTCGGGTTGGAGACGATGCCGGATGAGAAAACGTTCCGGCGCGACGGCGCGGACGAGGTCGCTGGAAAGCGGCAGCGGGTCGCCGTGCATCTGGCTGGCCAGCAGGTCGGCCATCAGGGCGGACCAGACGATGCCGCGTGAACCAAATCCCTGAAGGCACCACAGGCCGGCTTGCTTGGGCATATGGCGGCGGCGCGGCGCGGCAGGGTCGGGCACCGGGCCGACGATGGGCAAGCGATCCGGCGACATCGGGCGAAACCCGACCCGGCCTTGCAAGAGGCGCGCATTGATTCGTCCGGTGAATCCCGGCAGCAAATCTTCGAGCTTTTGCAGGTTTTCCTGATGCTCTTCCAGCGTCTCGAAGGGATTTTCATCTTCCAGCCGAAAACTCGCGCCCGCAACCTGCACGCCATCAACCGGCGGCGTCACATAACCCTTGCCGCACACGAGCAGCCGCAAGGGCGGCGCCTGGTCGGCGGGGAGCCAGGAGACCTGTCCACGCGCCGAACGTTGCGGCAGCCAGGCCAGCGGGGCGAACCGGGGCGCATCGACTCCGCCCGCCAGCACGAGATGCGGCGCTGTCGCAACAGGTTTTCCGTCGTCATCCAGTGCCTCCCAGCCCTGACCGCCCCGACGGATCGCGCCAACCGGCGTGGCAGGCATGAAAGTGATCGCCGAAGAGGCCAGAAGATTGGCTGTGCACAGGGCGCGCGGCATCACCCAGCCGCCTTGGGGAAAATACCAGCCGCCGCGTGGAACGGGGAAATCGAGCAGGTGGCTGGACGCCGTGGCATTCAGGTATTGCAGGAATTCCGCTGGAAAGCCGAGCGCCTGCGCGGTCCGGGCCTGCGCGGCTTCCTGCGCCGCGTCGCGGGCCAGATGCAAAGCGCCGACCTGGCCCCAGCGCACGGGTAGCCCCGCTGCCGCCAGCGCCGCAAGATGGCGGGAGGCCGCCAGAAAGCCAGCCCGCGTCAGACGCGCCAAAAAGTTGTCATCCGCCGAAGGCAGGGGACGCATCACACCGGCAAGGTTTCCGGATGCGCCCTCGCCCGGCGCGGCGCGGCGCTCCAGCACCGTCACCCGCCACCCTCGCGCCGCCAGGGCGGCGGCGGCAGAAGAGCCGGCAACGCCCGCGCCGATGATGATTGCCTGTCGCGTTGCCGCTGCGGGCAAGGCGTACCGCGCAGGCTTGCGTGACCGGTAGCGTCCCGCCAGCATCTGCCGCTTTTCCGCGAAGCCGGGACGCTTTTCGAGGTCGAATTCATTGGCTGCCAGTGCCCGCCGCAAGGCTCCGGCAACCGACCAGGTGGCAAGCGTCGCGCCCGGCGCAGCCAGACGGGCGAGGGCATGGCAGATTTCGGGCGACCACAGATCCGGATTTTTCTCCGGCGCGAAGCCATCCAGATAGAAAGCGTCCGCCGCCAGCATGAGCCGCCGCAATACATGGACGGCATCCCCGAAAACCAGGGTCAGGACAAGGCGACCTTCGGCGAGGGGAATGCGATGGATGCCGGGCACAAGAAGCGGCCACTGCTTTCGGAGCGCTTCTGCCAGCGGCGCGAACTCCGGCCACAGCGCCTGTGCGCGGGCGAGATCTTCGCGGGGGAGCGGATGCTTTTCGACAGAAACATAATGCAGAACGCGGCAGGCATTGGCATCCGCCTGCCAGCACGCCCAGGTGGCAAGAAAGTTGAGTCCCAGGCCAAAGCCGGTTTCCAGGATGACGAAACGTTCCCGTCCCCGCCAGCGTTCCGGCAGATCATTGCCGCCCAGGAACACATGCCGCGCCTGCTCCGGCCCGCCATGCCGCGTGTGATAGACATCGCCATAGCGCCCGGAACAGGGCGTGCCCTCCGGCGTAAAGGCAAGCGCGCCGGGTTGCAGGGGGATCATTCCGGCGGATTCTTTTCCGTCCCGGAAGACGCATACAGCGCCTTCAGTTTTGCCCCGGCACGCGCCACGCGGCGTTTCACGCAGGGATTCCTGCATCCGGCCGCGCACTCGCCCCTCAGGGCTTCATGCCCGCCGCAACGCCCGGCGATGGGCTTGCGCCCCATCATGACGCCAATCGCCATGATGAACACCAGGAAAAGAATAATGCCGAACGTGACCAAGAAAGTAATCATGAAAACCATCCTGATGGAAAAATGCCCTGTGCTCCGAACCCGGAACGGGCATTGTGCGCACTGCTTGCCAGGATTGTCAAATGCGATTTCACCGAGCGAATTCCGCCAGGTGCTTATGACAATTTGAAGCCAGCTTCCTTTTGATGCCGAACGGAAAGAACGGTTACTGTGTCATGCTCGATCTCGACGCGATACCGCGCCGCGTAGCCACTGTGACCGAAGTCGACAACCAATTCCCGGTAATTGTCAGGCGTATTCTCGATAGGACGGTTGGCGCTCTGCGTCATCGTTCAATCCTCCGTCATCAATTCGGCGAACGGCCAGCGGGGGCGGACGGAAAAACTTCCTGCGGTCGAAGGACTTTGGCCTGCCAGCAGGCGCATGGCAGCGGCAAAGGCGATCATGGCGCCGTTATCGGTACAGAATTCGAGGGGAGGATAATACACGCGGCAGCCGTGGCGCGGGCATTCCGCGTCCAGGCAGTGGCGCAGGGCCGCGTTGGCGCCGACGCCGCCCGCCACGACCAGACGCTGCATGCCGGTGTGGCGCAGGGCGGCGAGGGATTTTCCCGCCAGCACGGCCACGACGGCATCCTGGAAGGCGCGCGCCACATCGGCCCGGAAATCCGGGCGTTCTTCGGGATGATCCCGCACCAGTGTGCGCACGGCGGTTTTCAGCCCGGCGAAGCTGAACTGGAAATCGCCGGAACGCAGCATGGGCCGGGGCAAGGCAAACACGCCAGACCGCCCCGCTTCCGCCAGACGCGACAGGGCCGGGCCGCCGGGGTATTCGAGCCCCAGGAGCTTGGCGGTCTTGTCGAAAGCCTCTCCTGCCGCGTCATCCAGGGTTTCGCCCAGCAGTTCGTACTGGCCCACGCCGCGGACGGCCAGAAGCTGTGTGTGTCCGCCGGAAACCAGAAGCGCCACGAACGGAAATTCCGGGGGATCGGGCGCGATGAGCGGGGAGAGAAGATGGCCTTCCAGATGATGTACGGGCAAGGTCGGCTTGCGCAAGGCAACAGCCAATCCCTGGGCAAAGGCCGCGCCGACCAGAAGCGCCCCCGCCAGCCCCGGCCCTCGGGTGTAGGCCACAACGTCGATTTCCCGCAAACCCACGGCGCTCTGCGCGAGCACATGGCGCAGGAGCGGCGTCAGGCGGCGGATGTGGTCGCGGGAAGCTAGCTCCGGCACGACGCCGCCATACTCGGCATGCAGCGCGACCTGCGAATGCAAGGCATGCGCCAGCAAGCCTCGCTCCGTATCGTAGAGCGCAAGACCAGTTTCATCACAGGAGGATTCGATGCCCAGGATACGCATGTTCTGAAAACCAAGTTTTGAAAACCAAGGATAGAGAAAACGAAAAAGCGCGCGGAAAAGTGAGCGGCAGCGCCAGAACAGGCGTCTCCTGCCAACCAAAAAAATTGCCGTCCGCCAGGACCCGTCTGCCAGGCCCCGTCTGCGGGACGGACTTCAATGCCGGAGTTTGCGCACCCGTTCCGCCGGAGTGATGATGTCCGTGAGGCGGATGCCGAATTTGTCGTTGACCACCACGACTTCCCCCTGGGCGATCAGGGTGCCGTTGACCAGCACGTCCATGGGTTCGCCCGCCAGGGCGTCCAGTTCCACCACAGAACCATGCGCCAGTTGCAGGAGATTCTTGATGGCGATGCGGGTGCGGCCCAGTTCCACCGTGAGCTGCACGGGGATGTCCAGGATCATGTCCAGCTCGTTCATGACGCTGCCGCCGCCTTCCGGCGCATCGAAGGAAGGGAAGATGTTCGGGGCGGACGCTGCGGCGGGTTTTACGGCATCGGCGGCGGCATCGGCGCTCGCCTGCTCCGCCATCGCGGCGGCCCAGTCGTCCTCCGCGCTTGCCGCGCCGGGCGCGCTGCCTTGCGCGGGTTCCTGCTGCTGGGCGGCTTCGGCCATTGCGGCGGCCCAATCATCATCGCTTACGGAAGAAGGTTCATCTGCCATTTTCTTGTGCTCCGGGGCGGGGGATAGGCTCCTGCGTGTTTGTCTCCGAGGGGACGAAACGTTCGAGCTTCAGGGCATATTGGCCATTCTGCTGCCCGTATCGGCAGAGCATGACAGCAACGTCATCGACTTGCACGGTCAGGAGTTCCGGGATGTTGATGGGAACCACGTCGCCCTCGCGCAGTTTCAGAATCTGCCGCAGGGTGATGGAAGCGGAGCCAAGCTGCGCCACCAGTTCCACTTCCGCATTCTGCAACTGGCGGCGCAACTGGCCGATCCAGCGCCGGTCCGAGGAAATCTGGTCGCTTTGCATGGTGCTGTACAGGAGATCGCGGATGGGTTCGATCGTGGAATAGGAAAAGCAGATGTGCATGTCCGCCGTAATGCCGCCGAATTCCAGGGTAAAGGCCGTGGAAATGACAATCTCGGAGGGCGTGGCGATGTTGGCGAACTGGGAATTCATTTCGGAGCGGATGTACTCGAAGCCAAGCTCATACACCGGCTTCCAGGAGCGCCCGTATTCCGCGAACACCACATCCAGCATGCCGTGGATGATGCGTTGCTCGGTGGCGGTGAAATCCCGTCCCTCGACCCGCGAATGGAAGCGCCCGTCGCCGCCGAACATGTTGTCGATCACGAGGAAGACCAGGCTGGGGTCGAAGACCACCAGCGCCGTGCCGCGCAGGGGCTTCACGGAAATGAGGTTGATGTTGGTCGGCACCACCAGGTTGCGGAGGAATTCGCTGTACTTCTGCACCCGGATGGGCCCCACCGAAACCTCGACATTGCGGTGCATGTAGTTGAAAAGGCCGATGCGCAGGTAGCGGGCGAAACGCTCGTTGATGAGTTCGAGCGTGGGCATGCGCCCGCGCACGATGCGCTCCTGGGTGCCCAGATTGTAGGGACGCGGGCCGTTTGTCTCCACGGCGGCGGTCGTTTCCGGCTCGTCCTCCTCCCCGGTCACGCCCCGGAGCAGCGCGTCGACCTCTTCCTGGGAGAGAAAATCACCGGACATGGAACGGCTCCCTGATCCTTACTGGATGATGAATTTGTCGAACAGCACGTTGAGGACCGGGCCGTCCGGCTCCTTGCCGTCGACATGCGGAACGATGATGGCGTTGATCTCGTTCCGCATTTCCTGGGCGAGCCGTTCCTTCCCCTTGCGGTCGGCGAGCGATTCGCCGGTTTTGTCCGAAAGCAGGAGATTGATGTTGTTGTTGATCTGCGCCGTCTTGTTCTTGATGAGCGCGTCTGCTTCCTGCCCGTCCAGTTCAAGGGAGATTTCCACTTGCAGGTACATGCTGCTCAGTCCCGGCGGCGGGCTTTCCGGGTCCTGGCTCGCGGCGGACGCGGCCTTGAGGTTGACCGTGTAGACACCCAGCTTGCTGGTGAAGGTCGGCGCGGCGCGCTTGCGCCGCGGCTTTTCCGTCTGCGTGACTTCCTCTTCTTCCTCCTCCTCGTCGCTGGCATGCTTGCCGCCAAGGAGGAGGAAGAGGACGCCGCCCGCCAGGAGCGCGACCAACAGCAGGACGACAGCGCCGACCAACAGGAGTTTCATCTTGTTCCTGGGGGGCGTTCCAGCGGGAGCATCCTTCGCCATGTCGTTATCCTTGGTGTGATCCTGCAAAAATCGCCGTCAGGCGAACAAATCCACGAGGCCGCTGCCCCGGCGCAAATGACCGGCGACGGCGGAAATGTCTTCCAGTATAGCGTCATCGGCGTCATTGCGGGAGTCCCCGGCCTGCGTGTTACCGCCGGAAAGGTCATTGTGTCGACTTTCTCCCTGCAAAAACGCTTCCCCGAAGCCGTTTTCCTGCCGGGATTGTTCCCCCACCTGCGTTTCTCCCAGCGTGATCCCCGCGCTCGCCAGCATTTCCCGCAGCCGTGGCAAGGCTTCTTCAATGGCCTGGCGCACTTCCGGCGTCGTGGCGAGAAAACTCGCGCTCGCCTTGTCCGCCTCCAGGTGAAGCTGGATCTGCAAGGGTCCCAGATGCGCGGGATGAAGGCGCAAGGATGCCTGCTGCTGGTCGTTCCGCGCCATCCAGACAATTTTTTCTCCCAACGCATCCTTCCATTGCGGGTCGTAGACGGGCGTGCGCACACCGTCGGCAGATGCGGGCGCCGCGCCCCCCAATCTCCCCGGCGCGCCGGGGGAAGCGTTGGGCGCGACATCCGGGCCGGTGGAATCCTTCGGCGCGGCAGTCTCCACAGCCTCTTCTTGTGCGGCTTCCAACGCGAAGGAAACGGCAAATTTTGCCGACGAAAGCTCTTCCCCGGTTGCGGACGCTGCTTTTCCGGCAGCAGGCCAGAGCGTGCCGGATTTATTATCCGTTCCGGAAGCGACGGCTGCGGCGTCCTCCTCCGGCAAGGCGGCGGCAAGGGCGAACGCCGGGATCATGCCGGAGAAGAAAGGGTTTTCGGACGAGGCTGCCGCCGCCGTTTCCTCCGCCCTGCCCTGCGCTTCCCGCTTGCTTGCCGCTCGGAGCAAGGCCCGGAGTTCTTCCGGCGCAAGGTGGATGGCGAGCGCCGGGAAAGCCAGTTCCCCCGCGCCTCCCGCATTCCCGGAAGCGTTGGACAAGCCGGAAGGATCAACATCCGGAAGCGCGGTTTCCAGCAATGCCCCCGGCTCGGCCAGGAGGAGCGAAAGCAGGCCGCCGAAGCGAGCCGCAAGCGGATTTTCCCCGCCGCTCAAGACCGGGGAGAGAGTGCCGGAAGCTCCCGACGCAAGGGCCACAGGAGTAATGCTCATGAAGAATTTCCCGCGAGGACAAGTAATGGAGTGCCGACATGGGAAGCAAGGGCCATGCCAGCATCGTTGCCGCATCCTTCTCGCCGCCTGCGCAGGATCAGTCTCTTCTGCACATTTGCCGTTCGCAGGATTTATCGGACGAACGTTGCCTTTACCCGTTTTGATACGAGCATGTACGGGCACCAGATCAGGAACGAGACCAGCGAACGCGCCAATTCCTTGCGGGTCTCCTCGTCGAATACCGGGATATCGGGGCGCACGGTGGCCGTTACTGCTACGGCATCTATGAGGAGGAAAGCCAGGGAAAACAGGTGGACGCCAATGTAGCACATGGGAAAGTGCTTCTTCTTCGAAAAGAAGAGGTACGCAGTGAAAATACATGCCAGCACCAATCCTCCGTTGATCAACGATTCCCCGATCAGGAGGGGCGCCCAGAGCGGGTGATACGCTTCGCTTCCCGGCGTGGTCAGCAGATCCCAGGTTCCATCGGAGAGGATGGAATAATATGGAAGAATATTGTCGACGATGATTCGCAGTGGTGAAAGCACGATCCCGATCCCGACCAGCACGAGCCATCCGCCCAATCCTTCAAGGTTTTTCTCTTCCGCCATGTCTTTCTCCCTTTTTCTTGCGCTCAATTTTTCCCCGCTCCCTGCCCCACTTTCGTCAGCGCCAGGATTTGTTCGCCATAGCGGTTTGCCTTGGCTTCGCCCACGCCCAGTATGCGTATCAGGGCGGTGTGGGTTTCGGGGCGTTGTTCGGCGATTTCCTTCAGGGTGCGGTCCTGGAAGATGATGTAGGCGGGCACTCCCTGCGCCTTCGCCGTCTCGGCGCGCCACTGGCGCAGGCGCGCAAACAGGCTCTGGGCGGCAGGGGCGAGGTCGGCGAGGAAGGTGGCGCGTTTTTGCTC
>JAISLJ010000079.1 GCA_031290955.1 Zoogloeaceae bacterium
ACCTCTTCCTGCACGAGCGTCCGCTTCATCTCAACCCTCCTTGGAATTCCCAGGGAGATACTATGACGACCGGACAACTATCGCGCTACAAAGGTGGACAGATAGGAAGCTCGCTACACGACATCTGGCCCCGACTTGCCGCGAAGCGTTAAAATGGATGCCATGGAAACCGTCAATCTCACGCACCATTTCCTCATCGCCATGCCCGCCATGGCCGATCCCCATTTCAATCGCGCCCTGATCTACGTCTGTGAGCACAACAGCCAGGGCGCCTTGGGTGTGATCGTCAACCGGCCAATCGACCTCGTGCTCGCAGGATTGTTCGAGAAGGTGAATCTGGAACTGGAAGCCCGGAACCTCGCCTCGCTGCCCGTCTATTTTGGCGGCCCTGTGCAGATGGATCGGGGCTTTGTCCTCCATCGCCCGCAGGGGCAGTGGCAATCGAGCCTGCGGGTGAACAATGATATCGGCCTTACGAGTTCCAAGGATATCCTCGTCTCCCTAGGCAAGACCGGGGAGCCGCAGGAGATGATCGTCACTCTGGGCTATGCGGGCTGGGGGGCCGGACAACTGGAAAACGAACTGGGGCAAAATGCCTGGCTCACCGTGGATGCAAGTCCTGAAATTCTCTTCCACCTGCCGCCCGAAGAACGCCTGCCCGCCGCCATGCAAAAGCTGGGCATCAGCTTCTCGCAGCTTTCGACCACGGTCGGGCACGCCTGAATTCTCCTTGCAATGGGCACCATCCTGGCCTTCGACTTTGGCGAGACGCGCACCGGCGTTGCCGTGGGCGAGACCGCGCTGGGACAAGCCTACCCGCTGACCGTCATCACCGCCCGGGACGACGCGGCGCGTCTGAAAGCCATCGCCCCCCTGGTGCGGGAATGGCAGCCGGAGCGTTTGGTGGTCGGTCGGCCAATCCATGCCGATGGCACAGCGCACGCCTTCACGGAACGCGCCCATGCTTTCCGCCTGCTGCTCGCCGAACACTTTCGACTCCCGGTACAGGAGGCGGACGAGCGCCTTACCTCCTGCGAAGCCGAAACGCGCCTGCGCGAGACCGGGCGCAACAGCCGGAGCATGAAGCCCATCCTGGATGCCGTGGCCGCGCAACTCATCCTGCAAACCTGGTTCGATTCCTCCTCATGACGAAACCTCTCTCCCCCGAACGCGCAGCGCTGCCGGATGCCGAGGCGCAATGCCAGGCGCTTGCCGATTTGATCCGCCCGACGCTGACGCCCGAAACCACCTTGGTTGGCATCTACAGCGGCGGCGCGTGGATTGCCGAACGCCTGACCGCCTTCCTGCGCCTTCCTGCGGAGGCGGGGCGCATCGACATTTCCTTCTACCGCGACGATTTCGCCGAAAAGGGCTTGCACTCGCAAGTGCGCCCGACGCGCATTGATTTCGACGTGAATGGCCGCCGCCTCGTCCTGGTCGATGACGTGCTCTACACAGGCCGCACCACCCGCGCCGCGCTGAACGAACTGTTCGACTATGGCCGCCCCGCCGCCGTGGAACTTGCCGTGCTTGCCGACCGGGGCGGGCGTGAATTGCCGGTCGCGCCCGATTATTGCGTCTGGAACCTTGCGAGCCTCGCGCTCTCGCCTGCGGACAGCCTCACCCTGGCCCGTGACGAGACAGGGCGTCTCTTCTGGAAGCTGGAATGCCATGCATGAAAATCCGCAACTGAATGAACACGGCGAACTCACGCATCTGCTCTCCACCGAAGGACTTTCCCGCGAGATCATTACCCGTATTCTGGATACCGCCGCGACCTTCGTCGGCATCACCGACCGCGAGGTGAAGAAGGTGCCGCTCCTGCGCGGCAAGAGTGTCTTCAACCTCTTCTTCGAGAATTCCACCCGCACCCGCACGACTTTCGAGATCGCCGCCAAGCGCCTTTCCGCCGATGTCCTCAACCTGGACATCACCCGCTCTTCCACCGCCAAGGGTGAGACGCTGCTGGATACCATCGACAACCTCTGCGCCATGCACGCCGACATGTTCGTCGTCCGCCACGCCGAGAGCGGCGCCCCCTACCTGATCGCCGAACATCTGCGACGCATGGGTTTGCATGATATCCATGTCGTCAATGCCGGCGATGGTCGCCATGCCCATCCGACCCAGGGGCTGCTGGATATGTATACCATCCGGCATTTCAAGCAAGCGTTCGAGCATCTTACTGTCGCCATTGTCGGCGACATCCTGCATTCGCGCGTCGCCCGTTCGGATATCCATGCCCTGAAAACCCTGGGCGTCCCGGAAATTCGCGCCATCGGCCCGCAAACCCTGCTGCCCCGCGAACTGGCCCGCTTGGGCGTCAAGGTCTGTCACGATATGGCGGCGGGTATCCGCGACTGCGACGTCATTATCATGCTGCGCCTGCAAAACGAGCGCATGAACGGCACGCTCTTGCCGTCGGCGGGCGAATATTTCCGGGTCTATGGCCTGACGCAGGAAAAACTCGCCCGCGCCCGCCCGGACGCCATCGTGATGCATCCCGGCCCCATGAACCGGGGCGTGGAAATCGCCTCCGAAGTCGCCGACGGCCCGCAGGCGGTGATCCTCGACCAAGTCACCTTCGGCATCGCCGTCCGCATGGCCGTCATGAGCCTCCTCGCAGGTCGGGAGCAGACATCAGGCGTCCGGGATTCGTGAAAAGCTTCATATGCCATGAAAATGAAACCAGCAGGGAAATAGATCCAGGGGGCGTCATCGCTGGAACGCTCGTGCATACCCGGGAAGGATTGCGGTCATTGAAGAAATCAAGGTGGGTGATTCTGTGCGTTCTGTGGCACACTTCTCACCCTCAACTCTTCCTCCATCCGCCAGGATCGAATCGTCCGGGATGCGATACCTTTTGGAGTCCCCATGCGCCATCCTGACGAAGTTTTGTTTGCCGACCAAAAACCCTTGCCGATGCTGCCCGTGGTGGATCATTACGCGGGGTCGGAGCGGCGGATTCACAAGGCGCTCTTGCGGCAGCGGGAACTGGGGCCGGTGTTCGACATTACCTGCGATTGCGAGGACGGCGCGGTTGCGGGCGCGGCGGCGGAACAGGCGCGGATGTGCGCGGCGCAGGTCATGGGCGCGGAAAACCAGTTTGGTCGTGTCGGAGTGCGTCTGCGCGGCCTGGCTTCGTCCGGATGGGAGGAGGATCTGGAAATCCTCGTGCGCGAGGCCGGGACGCGGCTGGCCTTCCTCACCCTGCCCAAGCCTGAATCCGCGCGCGACGTGGAATGCTTCCTCGCCGCCCTGCGCCAGGCGGAAAGCCGTTTCGGCACGGGGCACGCCATTCCCGCGCATGTGCTCATCGAGACGCACGGCGCGTTGCGCGATGTCTTCCAGATTGCTGCGCTGCCCGGCGTGGAGAGCCTTGATTTTGGCCTCATGGATTTTGTCTCCGCGCATCGGGGCGCGATTCCCGCCTGGGCCATGCAAAGCCCCGGCCAGTTCGCGCATCCGCTGGTTGTCCGCGCCAAGTGTGAGATTGCCGCCGCCGCCTTCCTGCACGGCATTTGTCCAACCCACAACGTGACCACCGAACTCAGGGATGCTTCTGTAATCACCCATGACGCCCGCCGCGCGCGCGAACTGGGTTTTTTGCGCATGTGGAGCATCCACCCCGACCAGATCCTGCCCATCCTGGAGGCGCTGCGCCCGGATTTTTCCGAAGTGGCAAGCGCCGCCGAAATCCTCGCGCAGGCCCAGAACGAGGATTGGGGGCCGATCCAGCACCAGGGCCGCCTGCACGACCGCGCATCCTATCGCTATTACTGGGAATGCCTGCGCCGCGCCAGAACAACCGGCATGGCGCTGCCGGAAAAGGCCACACGGCGTTTTTTCCCTGTCAGGGAGAAAGAATGATGACCAAAACCGCCGAATCAATCCAGCATGCCATCCAGACGGCAAAGCCAGCCCTGTCGGACGCGGCAAACACCATTGCAGGCGAGATTCCTGATCGCGCCCAAGGGAATCCCCAAGAAAAATTGCCGTCCGCAGGACAATTGCCGTCCGCAGGACTGGTGCTCGCTTCTTCCTCGCCGTTTCGGCGTGAACTTCTTGCCCGGCTGGGCGTGGCGTTCCAGATTCTCCATCCGGAGGTCGACGAATCCCCCTTGCCTGGCGAAGCGCCGGAGGCCTTGGCCTTGCGGCTTTCCGAAGCCAAGGCGCGCGCGGTGGCGGATGCCTTTCCCGATGCCTTGGTGATCGGCAGCGATCAGGTTGCCAGCGTCGGGGGACGCACCTACGGCAAGCCCGGCACACATGACAAGGCCGTGGCCCAGTTGCGGGCGCTCTCCGGCAAGACCGTGCATTTCCACACCGGCCTTTGCCTTCTGGATACCCGCGCAACGCCCGCCATTTCCTACCTGCGCTGTGTTCCCACCCTGGTTACTTTCCGCGAACTGACCGAAGCCCGGATCGAAGCCTATCTTGAACGGGAACCCGCCTATCATTGCGCGGGTTCCGCCAAATCCGAAGGACTGGGCATCGCGCTGATTGCCCGCCTGGAGGGCAGCGATCCCAATGCCTTGGTCGGGCTGCCGCTGATTGCGCTTTGTGATCTCTTTCTGGAAGCCGGGTTCGATCCCCTCGCTCATTGACATATGCGGCGCGGCACGTTCTACCTGATTCCCGTGCCTTTGGGTGCAGCTTCGCCGCCGGAAGCGGTCCTGCCGCCGCCGGTGCTGGAAACCCTGCGCGGCCTGCGGCATTTTGTCGTGGAAAACGCCAAGAGCGCCCGCGCCTTCCTGAAAGGCGCGGCAATGCCGACGCCATTGCAAAGCCTCTCTCTTGCCGAACTCAACGAGCACACGCCCGCAGCAATGCTCCCTGCCCTGCTCGCGCCCATCCGGGAAGGGCACGACCTTGGCCTGCTCTCGGAGGCAGGCTGCCCGGCGGTGGCCGATCCCGGCGCGGCCCTGGTGGCGCTGGCGCAGGCGGAATCCCTGCGCGTTGTTCCCTGCGTCGGCCCCTCAGCGCTCCTGCTCGCGCTCATGGCCTCCGGCCTGGAAGGACAACGCTTTGCCTTCCACGGCTACCTTCCCGCCCGCGCGGAAGCGCGCCGCAGCGCCATCCGCAAACTGGAAGCGGCATCCCGCGCCCGCGACGAAACCCAATTGTTCATTGAGACGCCCTACCGCAACCAGGCGCTCTTCGCCACGCTGCTCGAAACCGCCCACCCGGACACACGCCTCTGTCTTGCCATCGACATCACCCTCGCCACGGAAAGCATCCAGACCCGAACCATCGCCAACTGGAAGCGCCAGCCGCCCCCGGACCTGGAACGCCGTCCCACGGTATTCCTGCTGTCCTGCGGATGATGACGTTGAACAGGCTCTCAGGAAAGACAGAAATAAAGGAGGCCAAGGCAAACACACAGCGCAAGACAGGAAAACACAGCGATCGCTACATTCTTGACGGGGCAGTACTACGCTCACGTCTTCCGGTCGCGCGTGGATGCTGATATTTTGGAAAGGAACACAAACATCACGAAGAAAAACATCAGCAAACCGCCAGTAGCCTCTGAGGAAGCAAAGGAGGCGCCGGTCAAGAGGCTCCGCAAGCCCTGTCCCATGAATTCAAAGCCATAGACAACATCAACGCCCCCGGTGATTGGAAGATAATATGTGGGAAGCAGCAGGCTGACGAGGAAAAGCAAAACACTCAATTTTGTGTGCATGTTTTTCCCCGCCTTGGGGAATGCCGGGCGGCTCATGTTTGATCTGTTTCCTTCTGCGGGCGTTTCCAGGCGGGCAGGGTTGTCTGGCGGGGGCGGGAAACGGTGAGGGCTTCGGGGGGAGCGTCGCGGGTGAGTGTGGTGCCTGCGCCCAGCGTCGCGCCCCGGCCCACGCGAACCGGCGCGACCAGTTGCGAATCGGAACCGATGAAAGCATCGTCCTCAATCACTGTCCGGGATTTGTTCACGCCATCGTAGTTGCAGGTGATGACGCCCGCGCCAATGTTGACCCGCTGCCCCACTTCCGCATCGCCCACGTAGGCAAGATGGTTGGCCTTGGAATGCGCGCCCAGACGGCTTTGCTTGATCTCGACGAAATTGCCCACATGCGCATGCTCGCCCAGTTCCGCGCCGGGGCGCAGCCGCGCATACGGCCCGACCACCGCGTGAGCGCCCACCCTGGCCCCGTCGATATGGCTGAAGGCGGCGATGCGCGCGCCCGCGTGGATTACGGCATCGCGGATCACGCAGTAGGGGCCGACCGTGACGCCATCCTCCAGCACGACCCGCCCTTCAAAGACCACGCCCACGTCAATGCGCACATCCTGGCCGCAGACGAGATCGCCACGGATGTCGATGCGCTCGGGATCAAGGAGATGCGCACCCGCTTCCATGAGGGATTGCGCCCGATGCCGTTGGTGGATGCGCTCCAGCCGCGCAAGCTGAGCCTTGTCGTTGACGCCCTCGATCTCCCAAAGGTGCGCAGGCGCGGCGCTGCGGACGGGCACACCCTCGGCGACGGCCTGGGCAACCACGTCCGTAAGATAATATTCACCCTGGGCATTCCGGCTGGAGAGCGCCGCCAGCCAGCGCCACGGCGCGGTGGCGGGCAGCGCCATGATGCCGGTGTTGATCTCGTCGATCCGGCGCTCTGCCTCGCTGGCGTCCTTTTCTTCCACGATGGCGCGGATCTTGCCCGCCTGGTCGCGCACGATGCGACCATAGCCGCGCGGGTCGGGCAGGCGCGCGGTCAGGAGCGCCAGCCCCTCCCGGGCCTCCGCAAGCAGCGCCCGCAAGGTCGCCGGGGAAACGAGCGGCACATCGCCATAGAGCACCAGCGTCGGCAAGGCAGGGTCAAGGCAGGGCAGGGTTTTACGCAGGGCATGGCCGGTTCCCAATTGCGGGGCTTGCAGCACCCAGAGGAGATCGTTCTCCGCCTGCCATGCGGCGCGCACCGCCTCGCCGCCGTGCCCGTAGACCACCACCAGATGGCGCGGCCGCAACGCGCGCGCCGTCTCCAGGACATGCTGGAGCATAGGCTTGCCGCCCAAGGGATGCAATACCTTGGGGAGCGAGGCGCGCATGCGCTTGCCCTGCCCTGCCGCCAGGATCACGATGTTGCGCGGCGTCTCATCCGGCAAGGCCGACTCAGGCAGGCTCGCGCAGGCCATGCGCATCCCTTTCGCCCTCCGGGCTGATGACCGCGCCGGAGAGAAAATCAGCAATGGCCTGCCGACCATGCGAGGAAATCACCCAATGCAGGATGTTTTTATCCTGGATGCGGGTATCGATCAGGCCCAGGTTGCGCAGCAGCGCGAGACGCTGGTGGATCAGATCCCGGCCCAGCGCGGTTCGCTCGGCGAGCGCCGCCAGATTGCCGTAAACGCAGCTTTCCTCAGCAAGCGCCTTCAGCAGCGCCACGTCGTTGTAGGTCAGCGCGGAGTGGATTTCCTCGCCATGCGCTTGTGCCGCCGCCTCGTTTGCCGCGATGATGGATTCCACATAGCGGCGCACGGCGTCCTGCTCTTCCCGCAGGAGCGCGACCTCCCGCTCCAGTTGCAGGAGTTTCTTCCGGTAGGCGAGGTTGCCGAAGATGCGCAGGATCGCCACGACATAGACGAGGCCGAAGGCGAAGAACACATAGAGGTCGGTGGCGCGGACGCGGATGTTTTCCAGCAGTGGGCTGGAGAGGACGACGAGGAACAGGGGCAGGGTAAGCGCCGTGAAGAGACCCAGAGCCAGGTCACGCCAGAGACTGTGCCAGCCTCCCCCGAACTGGCGCTCGCCCAGGTGGTGGTGGATGAGTCCCCCGAATCCCCCGGCCACGATCATGGCGATGAGCGCCAGGAGGAAATGGAAGTCGAACGCGCCCGGGCTGGACGCAAGGAGCAACGATGATTGCAGGTTCAATGGATGTCCTCCGATCCCGGTTTGCGCCTATCGGGTGCTGTTCAGCTTCTGCTCGATCTGGCTCACTGGCACTGCGCCGAAGATGCGGCTGCCGTCCGCGAAGATGAGGGTCGGTGTGCCGCTGATGTTGCGTTTGCGCCCGTAATCCCGGTTTTCGAGCAATGCTTTGCTGTCGCAATCGCCCTGTCCGGAGGGTGTTACGTTGTCGATCATCCACTTGTTCCAGGTTTTTGCCCGATCCGCCGCGCACCAGATCTGGCGGGATTTCTTCAGGGAATCCTCCGAGAGGATCGGGTAGAGGAAGGTGTAGATCGTGACGTTGTTGAGTTTTTGCATGTCTCGGGCGAGCACCTTGCAATAGCCGCAGTTCGGGTCCTCGAAGGTAACGAGGATGCGCTTGCCGTTGCCGCGTACCTGCTTGATGGCGCGTTCCAGGGAGAGTTCGGCAAAGTTGATCGCGGTGAGCTTGCCGATGCGCTCTGCCGTGATGTTGCGCATGGTCTTGGCGTCGACGAGCTGCCCTTCCACGAGGAAGGCGCTTGCCTTCTCGTCGGTGTAGAGGATTTGTCCGTCGTAGAACACTTCATAAAGCCCCAGATAGTCGGCTTTGGTCACGCTCACGACGGGAACCCCCAGTTTGGCTTCAACCACTTCCCGAATCTTCGCCTCCTGCGCGCCAAGCGGCACGGCAAACACGGCAAGGGCCAACAACACGAGTTTCTTCAGCATGGAACGTCCTCCTAGAAAAATGAAGGGGATGGTATTCCATTTTCAGGGGAAGTGAAAGGAAGGAATGCGCAAATCCTTCATCCCAAGCAGGAATGCCCGCTCATATGCAAGGCAGGGAAGTCCGGTTTTGCAGGAGAGGAAAGGCGGCTGGCGATTTGCCCGCAGGCGCAGCGAAGCAATCCAGAGAAAAAATTACGGGGAAACGCAAGCCCCGAGGGCGAGGGGCTCTTGCTGCGGGCGCTTCGCGCCGGAGGGGAGGACGCCTCTCATCCCTGCCGGGGGCAGAACGGCATCCAGAATCAGATTTTCACGCCTTGGCGGATCAGGTGGTCGAAGGCGCTCAGGCTTGCTTTCGCGCCTTCGCCCATGGCGATGATGATCTGCTTGTAGGGCACAGTGGTGCAATCACCCGCAGCGAACACGCCGGGAACGTTGGTCTCTCCCCGCGCTCCGGTCACGATCTCGCCGTTGGGGGCAAGTTCCACGCTGCCTTTCAGCCAGTCGGTGCTGGGCAGGAGGCCGATCTGCACGAAGATTCCCGCCAGGTCCAGATGTTTGCTCTCGTCTGTCGCCCGCTCCTTGTAGGTCAGCCCGGTAACTTTCTGGCCGTCGCCGTGGACTTCCGTGGTCTGTGCGCCCCGGAGAATCGTCACATTGGCAAGGCTGGCCAGTTTCTTTTGCAGGATGGCATCCGCCCGCAGTTCATGGCCGTATTCGAGCAAGGTGACATGCTCGACGATCCCGGCCAGGTCAATGGCCGCTTCCACGCCGGAATTGCCGCCGCCAATCACCGCGACGCGCTTGCCCTTGAACAGCGGGCCGTCGCAGTGCGGACAATAGGCTACGCCCTTGGTGCGATACTGCGTTTCGCCGGGCACATTCATCTCGCGCCAGCGCGCGCCAGTGGCGAGAATCACCGTCCGGCTCTTCAAAAGGGCGCCGGAGGCCAGCCGAATTTCGATGGGCGCCCCCCTCTCGCCAGGCACAAGATGTTCTGCCCGCTGCATGCGCATGATCTCCACGCCGTAGAAGCGCACATGCTCTTCCAGCGCACTGGCAAGCTGCGGGCCTTCGGTTTCCTTCACCGAGATGAAATTCTCGATGGTCAATGTATCGAGCACCTGGCCGCCGAAACGTTCGGCGACAACGCCAACCCGCACGCCCTTACGCGCGGCATAAATTGCTGCCGCCGCCCCGGCGGGGCCACCGCCGACCACGAGCACATCAAAGGGCGCTTTCTGGCTGATCTTCTCGGCTTCGCGTGTGACCGTCCCGGCATCAAGGCGGGCGAGGATTTCCTGGAAACTCATGCGGCCAAAGCCGAACGACTCGCCATTGAGGTAGAGGGCAGGGACGCCCATGATCTGGCGCGCTTCCACTTCCTCCTGAAAGAGCGCCCCGTCAATTGTCTCGGTTTCGACCGCCGGATTCAGGATGGCAAGGGTATTGAGCGCCTGCACGACATCCGGGCAGTTGATGCAGGAGAGCGACACGAAAATCTCGAAGCGGTAAGGGCCGGAAAGCGCCTTGGCCGCCGCGATTTCCTCGTCTTCCAAGCGAGGCGGGTAGCCGCTTGCTTGCAGAAGCGCGAGCACGAGCGAAGTGAATTCGTGGCCCATCGGAATCCCGGAAAAGCGGATGCGCGGCGCTTCTCCTGTCCGGGCAATGCCAAACGAGGGACAGCGGGTGGCGCTTTCCGCCTCGGTCAGGCGAATCTTGTCGGAGAGCGCGGCGATTTCCTCCAGGAATTCCCGCAGTTCCGCCGAGGCGGGGCGTGTGTCCAGGGATGCCGAAAGCTCGATCGGCTCGACGAGCTTTTCCATATAGACCTGCAATTGATGCTTGAGCACTTCATCCAACATGATGTTTCCTTTCTTCAGGGCGTTAAAAAAGGCGACGGAAGCATTCTCCCGCCGCCTTCGTTCTTGTGTGCAGAGAGATCAGATCTTGCCGACCAGATCCAGCGAAGGCGCCAGCGTCTTGTCGCCTTCCTTCCACTTGGCGGGGCACACTTCGTTCGGGTGCTTCGCCACGTATTGCGCGGCTTTCAGCTTGCGCAGCAGTTCCTGGGCATTGCGGCCAACATTGCCGGCATTGATCTCGATGAGCTGGATCTTGCCATTGGGGTCGATCACAAAGGTGCCGCGATGCGCCACGCCAGCTTCCTCGATCAGCACTTCAAAATTATTGCTGATTGCATGTGTGGGATCACCGACCAGCGGATACTTGATCTTCTTGATGGTTTCGGAAGCATCATGCCAAGCCTTGTGGGTAAAATGGGTATCCGTGGAGACGCCGTAGATTTCCGCGCCAATTTTCTGGAATTCGGCGTAGTTGTCGGCCAGATCGCCCAGTTCGGTCGGACAGACAAAAGTGAAATCCGCCGGATAGAAGAAAATGACGGACCATTTTCCCTTGAGCGAGGCTTCCGTGACTTCCACGAACTTGCCGTCATGATAGGCTTGCGCCCTGAAAGGTTTTACTTCGGTGTTGATGAGCGATGTCATGAATGAACTCCTTTGAGTAGTTGAATGAAACAGCAACATGGCAGGACGAATCTTACGGGGAAACGCCTTGCCATGCCAATTGTTTTTCTGCATGCGTTCGATAGGGAAGGGCTATCGCCTTGACGTAATGTATTTGTGAAAAGCATCGCCGTCCGCAGAAATTGCTGTCTGCAAGACCCGCTGTCTGCAAGACCCGATTACAAAGATGTAATCCTGAAGTCATCGTTCTGTTGGCGCGTCGGGCGCAGGATAGAGACCTTTTCGGGGGATGCGCATGAATGTCGGCTGGAAACTGGGCCTCGTGGCGTGTGGATGTTTTCTGGGCAGCGCGGCATGGGCGCTTTCCCTGGAGGAGGCTTTGCTGCGCGCCGGGGAGGCTCCGGATACGCGGGCGCTCGCGGCAGAGGCGGAGGCTTCCGGGGCACGGCTCGTTGCTGCCGGACGACTTCCCGATCCGCGCCTCGTCCTGGGTGTGGAGGATTTCATGCTTGAAGGCGATGCGCGGTATCGCGTTCGTGATTCCAGCCGGATGATCAGCGTCATGCAGGAAATTCCTTCCTCTTCCCGGCGCGCAGCGCAGCGGCAGCAGGCACGGGCGGCGCTGGAAGAAACACGGCGCGCCCACGCCCTGAGCCGTCTCGCCGCGCGTCGGGAAGCGAGCCTGGCCTGGATCCGGCTTTATTTCCTGGAACAAAAACAGCAGCTTCTGGCAGCGCAACAGCAGGAAATCCGCCTGCGGCAGGAGGTAGCGAAGGCGGCGCTGGCGGGCGGCGCAAAGCCGGAAGCGGCGCTGGAAACATTGCTGGAGGCACAGGATCTGGCGGAGGCAGCGGATTTATTGGCACGGGATATCCGGCTTGCCCGCGTCGGCCTCGCGCGCTGGATCGGCCCCTTGCCGGATTCCGAGGGCGCGACGGGAGAATTGCCGCCCTGGCTCTTCGCGGACGCACCACAGGGCAGCACCGGAAAGGACGCGGAAGACACAGAACATGTAACGGAACTGCGGGCGAGCGCGGCGCGGATCGGCATGGCCGAAGCGGAGGTGGCGCTGGCCCGCGCCGGGAAAGATGCGAACTGGAATGTGGAATTCGGTTTGGGACAGGACGCGATGGGCAAGAACATGCTCATGGCGAAGGTTGGGTTTTCGCTGCCGCTCTTTGCCGCGACCCGGCAAGACCCTGGCATCGCGGCGGCTTGGGCGGCGCTGCGCCGGAGCGAGGCCGAGCACGCTGCCCGACGGGCGGAATTCGAGCGCCAGCGCATGGAACGACAGGCGGAAGCGCAAACGCTCGCCTTGCAGCTTGCGCGTCTCGAAACGGAGACGCTCCCCTTGCTGGAACGCGGCATCGCCCTGGCCGAAGCCACGTTTTCCAGCGGCACGGGCACAGCGGCGGCGCTCATCCGGGCGCGGGAAAAACACCTTGCCGCCCGCATGCGTCGTGTCGAACTGGAAAGCGAGCATGCGCTTGTGCGTGCCAGGCTCTATTTCTTGCAGGAACGAGAGGAACGCGCCGATGTGGACGCCATCAATACATTCCGTTGAAACGCCTTTGTCCGGAACCGGCTTTCCCCGCTGCCGGGGCCGGGCGCGTCTGGCGGTCGTGCTGGGAATGTTCTGCGTTCTGGCGGCGGGCATTGGGATCGGCTGGCAGCTTGGCGCGCATACGCCGGAAGCGGAGCGCGTGGAAAGCGGCGCGGAACGAAAGATACTCTATTGGTATGACCCGATGAAGCCGGACGCGCACTTCGATGGGCCGGGCAAGTCGCCGTTTATGGACATGGATCTGGCGCCACGCTATGCCGATGAACCAGTGGAAAGCGCAGTGGAAGCCGCAGGCTTGGGGTTGGCGCCGGTGTTCCGGCAGAATTTGGGCATAAGACTTGCCACGGTGGAAAAAGGCGTGCTGGAAAATACCCGCACGGTTTCCGGCAACGTGCTGTTTGACGAACACGCCGTCGCCCTGGTGCAGGCTCGCGCGGGCGGCATCGTTGAGCGCGCCTATCCCTTGGCGGCGGGCGACATGGTGCGTTCGGGCGCGCCGCTCGTACAGGTGCGCGTGCCGGAATGGCGGGCCGCGCAAGGCGAATACCTGGCCTTGCGGGCGGTGCCGGAATTGCGCGCCGCCGCCCGCGCCCGTCTGCGACAACTGGGCATGGAGGAATCCCGCATCCGGGCAGTGGAACAGCGCGGCACACCCGATGCCGTCGTCACATTCCATGCGCCGCGCACAGGCATGCTCGCAGAATTCGACTTGCGCGAAGGCATGACGATTGCGCCCGGCCAGACGCTGGCGCGCATTCGCGGGATCGAGACCGTCTGGGTCGAGGCGCGGGTGCCGGAAGCCGAGGCCGCGCAATTGACCGCTGGAGACCGGGCCGAAGTCTGGCCGCTGGCCTTTTCCGGACAGCCTCTGGAAGGCCGGATCAGCGCCCTGCTCCCGGAACTCGAACAGGAAACGCGCACCGTGCGTGTGCGTGTGCGGCTCCCCAATCCGGAAGGCCGCCTGAGACCCGGCATGCTTGCCCAGGTGCGACTGGAGGGCAAAAAGGCGGAAGCGCGTCTCCTCGTGCCTTCGGAGGCGCTCATCGCCACCGGCAAGCGCCATGTCGTCATCGTTGCGACCAGCGAAGACCGCTACCTTCCCGTGGAAGTGACGCCCGGCCAGGAGGCGGGACAGCACACCGAAATCCTCGCAGGCTTGCGTGAAGGGGAGCGCATCGTTGTTTCCGGCCAATTCCTGATCGATTCCGAAGCCTCCCTGCGCGGCGTACTGGCGCGCATGGAAAACCCGGAAAGCCCGCGAACAGAGGCGGAGTCAGGCGCGGCTGCGCAAAGCTACCAAGGCCGCGGCATTGTGCGTTCCGTGACGCCGGAGGAAATCGTTCTTACGCATGAGCCGATCCCCGAACGCCAATGGCCCGCCATGACCATGCCGTTCGCCCTGGCGAAACCTGATCTGGGCAGCCCCCTCGCCCCCGGACAATCCATACGCTTCCGCTTCCGCGAAACGGAAAGCGGGCCGGTAATCGAAAGCCTGGAAATCATATCCAATACGCGATGAGATTCAGACCGCACTATATTCCATTTTTATTTATTGGATTTTCCTGCTGGAGAAGCGGTTTCCACGCCACGAACTCAAGAGAAAGGGGAAATCATGGCTTACAGAGTGTTGATTATGAAGTTGCCCTGGATTTCCAGAAGCACCATCGCGAACGAATCCTGCGATGTACCGGGAATCACGCAATAACAATTTGCATCCTTTTGGAGCAGAAAAAACAATCAATGAAAAGAGAATGTGGCGCGCTTGCCGGAACAGATTCCAGTGGACGGGGATTCGGTGCTTGGGTATAGTCTTCGGCGTTCGCGGCGTCCGGGGGATGCCGCGAATACACAACCATATCATCAGGAGAGAGACTCATGACCATGCAACCCACCCTTCACCCCCAAGAAACCAAGATCGTCTCGGCGGATGCAACCGCGCTGGGCGTGTTTGGCTTGGCGCTGGTGACTTTCGTCGCTTCCAGCCAGAAGATGGGCTGGACCACCGGCTCGGCCTATTTGATGCCCTGGGCCTTGTTCCTTGGTTCCGTCGCGCAAATCTGGGCGGCGGCCATCGATTTCAAACGCAACAGCTATTTTGGCGCAATCGTGCTGGGCGCTTTCGGCCTGTTCTGGATCGCGGTGACGATGCACTGGGGAATCGCCAACGGCTGGTTTGGCATCCCGCCGGAAAACGCCGACCCGCGCCAGTTCGGCTATGCCTGCTTCGGCTATTTCATCTTCTGCGTCTTCGTCACGGTCGCCGCCTTTGAATCCAACAAGGTATTCGGGGCCATCATGGTGCTGATCCTCGTGCTTCTGGGATCGCTGGGCCTGCAATTGCTGGGGATCAATCCCGAGGGATTCGGCAAGTCCGCGGCCTGGGCGGAATTCCTGATCGCGCTCCTGGGTTTCTACGCAGCCGGGGCCATCTTCCTCAACAATTTCTTCGGTCACACCATCCTCCCCCTGGGCGCGCCCATGGGCTGGGTGAAAAAAAGCTGAGTCCTGGCGGACGGCAATTTTCCCCTTTGCGGCGGGCATCCCTGCCAAGGGGGGAAATTGTCGCTCGCCAATCCCGTGATACACCGTCGTGATCCAGTGATACACTGTTCTCCCCCTTTCCATCCACAGGAGAAACCATGAGCTACAGCGTCAAGGTCATCGACCACTATGAGAATCCCCGCAACGTGGGCGGCTTCGACAAGGACGAAGAAGATGTCGGCACCGGCATGGTCGGCGCGCCCGCCTGCGGGGATGTCATGAAATTGCAGATCAAGGTCGGCAAGGATGGCGTCATTGAAGACGCCCGTTTCAAGACCTATGGCTGCGGTTCGGCCATCGCCTCCTCCAGCCTCGTCACCGAATGGGTGAAAGGCAAGACGGTCGAGGAAGCCCTTGCAATCCGGAATACCCAGATCGCCGAGGAACTGGCCCTGCCGCCGGTCAAGATCCACTGTTCCATCCTGGCTGAGGACGCCATCAAGGCGGCAGTGGCCGATTACCAGAAGAAACATTCTGCGTGAAGGCGTCTTGCGCAGGAAATTTCCACCCGGAAAGAAAAAGGAAAAGGAACATGAGCATCACACTGACTGAACAGGCGGCCCAGCATGTCGCCCGTTACCTGGAAAAACGCGGCAAGGGGCTGGGGCTGCGTCTGGGCGTGCGCACCAGCGGCTGCTCCGGCATGGCCTACAAGCTTGAATTCGTCGACGAAGCGCAAGGCGACGATGAAGTCTACGAGAGCCACGGCGTCAAGGTATTCGTGGACGCAAAAAGCCTCCCCTATCTGGACGGCACCGAACTCGACTATGGCCGCGAGGGCTTGAAGGAAGGCTTTCGCTTCAACAATCCCAACATCCGCAACCAGTGCGGTTGCGGCGAGAGCTTCAGCGTCTGAGATTGGCCGCGCATGGACCTGACCTGCGATTTCTTCACCCTGTTCCGGCTTGCGCCCCGCTTCCGCCTTGATGTCGCGGCGCTGGCGGCGCGTTACCTGGAACTTCAGAACTCGGTGCATCCCGATCGCTTCGCGCAGGCGGGGCAAGCCGAACGGCGTCTTTCCATGCAGTGGGCCGCGCGGGTCAACGAAGCCTACCGGACGCTCAAGGAACCGCTGGCGCGCGCCCAATACCTGCTGCGTCTGGCAGGGCGGGATCCGGAAGCCGCCAGCGGCGCGCTCGCGGAGGACACCGATTTCCTGATGCAGCAAATGGAATGGCGGGAGGAAGTGCGCCAGGCCCGGCAGGAGCGCAGCATGGCGGCATTGCGGGAATTGCGCCAGCGTCTGGCACGGGAGGTGCAGGCGCAGTACGAGGCGCTGGCGGCCCGCTTCGATGACGAACACGATCTTGCCGCCGCTGTCGGGCAGACGCGCCGCCTGATGTTCCAGGAAAAGCTGCGCGCGGAAATCGACGACGCGCTCGCCTTTCTGGAAGACGCGGAAGACGCAGAAAATGCGGGAGCCTGAGGGACGATGACGCTTTTCCAGATTTCCGAGCCGGGCGAATCCGCCGCCCCGCATGAGGCGCGGCTGGCGGCAGGCATTGACCTTGGCACGACCAATTCGCTCGTCGCCACGGTGAAGAGCGGCATGGCGACGGTTCTGAACGACGAGCAAGGGCGGCCGCTCCTGCCCTCCATCGTGCGCTACCTGCCGGACGGAACGGCGCAGGTGGGCTACGAGGCCGGGGATTGGCAGGCGAAGGATCCCCGGAACACCATCGTTTCCGTGAAGCGTTTCATGGGCCGGGGTGTGCGCGACATCGCATATGGGGAGGCGCTGCACGGGGAAATGTTGCCCTACGAGTTCGTCGACGCGCCCGGCATGGCGCGACTCCGGACTTGCGCGGGTGTAAAAAGCCCGGTGGAAATTTCCGCTGAAATCCTGAAAGCGGCCCGCGCGCGCGCCGAAGCGCATCTGGGCGGGGAACTGGCCGGCGTGGTCATCACCGTCCCTGCCTATTTCGATGACGCCCAGCGCCAGGCAACCAGGGACGCGGCGCGGCTTGCCGGGCTGAACGTCTTCCGGCTCCTGAACGAACCCACGGCGGCGGCAATCGCCTATGGACTGGACAATGCCGCTGAAGGCATCTACGCAGTGTATGACCTGGGCGGCGGCACCTTCGATATTTCCATCCTGAAACTTTCCCGGGGCGTGTTCGAGGTGCTGGCCACAGGCGGCGATTCCGCGCTGGGCGGCGACGATTTCGACCAGCGCATCTTCTGCTGGGTGCTGGAGGAAGCCCGGCTGCCGCCGCTTTCGTCCGAAGATGCCCGCCTCATCATGGTGCGGGTGCGGGAAGCCAAGGAGTTCCTGTCGCGCCACGACAAGGCGCCGATCACCGTAAAACTTTCGAGTGGCCTCACGGTGGATTTGACGCTTGATGCGCGCACCTTTGCCACCATCACCGAGAATCTGGTCGCCCGCACCCTGCGCGCCGTGAAGAAGGCGCTGCGCGACGCGAAACTCCTGCCGGAGGAAGTGAAGGGCGTGGTCATGGTCGGCGGTTCCACGCGCATGCCGCAGGTGCAGCGGGCGGTGGCCGGGGCTTTTGGGCGGCAGCCGCTCAACAACCTGGACCCGGACAAGGTGGTGGCCCTGGGCGCGGCCATCCAGGCCAATCTTCTGGTCGGCAACCGGACGGGCGAGGACTGGCTGCTGCTGGACGTAATCCCGCTTTCGCTCGGGCTGGAGACGATGGGCGGCCTCACGGAGAAGATCATTCCCCGCAATGCCGCCATTCCCGCCGCCCGCGCCCAGGAATTCACCACCTTTCGGGATGGGCAGGCGGCCATGTCGATTCACGTGGTGCAGGGCGAACGGGAAATGGTTGCCGATTGCCGGAGCCTCGCCCGCTTTGAACTGAAGGGCATTCCGCCGATGGTCGCGGGCGCGGCGCGGATTCGCGTGACCTTCCAGGTCGATGCCGATGGCCTGCTTTCCGTGCGCGCCCGCGAGGAGACAGCGGGTGTGGAAGCGGAAGTCACGGTCAAGCCTTCCTACGGACTTTCGGACGATGAAATCGCCGCCATGCTGAAGGATTCCGCCGCCCACGCCCGGGAGGACGCCCAGCGCCGGGCACTGAAGGAAGCGCAGGTCGAGGCGCAGCGCCTCATCGAGGCCACCGAGGCGGCCCTGCGGGAGGATGTGCGTCTCCTTGCCGCCGAAGAAATCGCCCGCATCGAGACCGCCATTGCTCGCCTGCAAACCCTGATCCTGGGCGACAACCGGCGCGAGATTACCCTGGCAATGGACGACTTGGCCTACGAGACGCAGGAATTCGCCCGCCGTCGCATGGATCAAGGCATTCAACGTGCGCTCGCGGGCAAGCGCGTGGAAGAACTGGCGCGTGGCGCGGCAAGCGCGCCACCCATGCCTGCGGAGCCATCCGGGGCATTCGCGCCCTCCGGCTTACCCGCGCCATCCGCGTCCGAAGCGTCCGCCTCACGCCCGGAGAAAACGACATGACCCGGATCACCGTTCTCCCGCATGCCGAACTCTGCCCGGCGGGCGCCGTCATTGAGGCGGAAGCGGACGAATCCCTCTGCGAAGCCCTGCTGCGGCACGGCATCGAGATCGAGCACGCCTGCGAGATGTCCTGCGCCTGCACCACCTGCCACGTGATCGTGCGCGAAGGCTTTGCGACGCTCCCCCCCGCCGACGAACTGGAAGAAGACATGCTCGACCGCGCCTGGGGCCTGACTCCGCACTCCCGCCTCGCCTGCCAAACCCCCATCGGCCCCCATCCCCTGACCATCGAAATCCCGAAATACAGCATCAACCAGACTCATGCTGGCTCCAAATAGTCGCCCCTGCAAAACCTATCCAACCCCTACCCGGAGCGGCGCTTGGTCGATTCATTCTGCCCCGGAATCTCCGAGGCATTAAAATAACAGCCTTCAAAACCGGAGAGAAGCCGCGAGGAAAGCAATGGCAAGCGATGATTTTTCCGTTCCCAGCAGGACCGACCTTCGACACCCGCTGGCGGCGCCCAACCCTCGTCATTGCGAGCGAAGCGCGGCAATCCACATCCCCTTTCCCCCTTGGAACGCCTCACGCGAAGAACCGGTGTGTGGATTGCCACGGGCCTTCGGCCCTCGCAATGACGAGAGTTTGGCGGTTTGGGATGTTTCTGCGGGCGGTCGACTCGTTGTTGTGGATGGTTCCCAAAGGTAGGGGGCGGCATCCTGCCGCCCTTTCCATCCCACGGGGGAGCAGGATGTTCCCCCCACTTTGTCGTCATTGCGAGGAGCGAAGCGACGCGGCAATCCACCGGCCTTCACCTGTGCGACATCCTTCCTGTTCGCGCCGCCGCTTGCCTTCCTCTCGTCTGCTTGGCGGGGGAGAGTGCCCCGGCAGGGGCGAGAGAGGGAGCGCACCCTCCGGCGCAAAGCGCCGCATGTGTTTTCTTGGGCGTTGTTTCCGCTGGAAGGGTGGGGAAAATTTGCGGCTTCGCCGTGGGAGTTTGCTCCCCCTCTCCCTAACCCTCTCCCCCCGATGGGGGGCGAGGGGAT
>JAISLJ010000080.1 GCA_031290955.1 Zoogloeaceae bacterium
CATTCTTATGCAGACGAAGTTCCATCTTCTTCTCCTTTCCTTGTCTTGAGCGAATCTACCACTTCCCGCAACACCTCACGCGCAAAAAACAGCGGCCAGCGTGAAAATTGAATCGAATCGTCCGGGATGCGACATATACATAAATATGCTAAATACGCAAACAGATTGTCGCGTCACTTCGTTCCTCGCAATGACGGTTTTATTCCGGTGTTTCCGAAAGTACTGACCGCTGAGTACTGCCGTCTGAAAAGGACATTCCCATGAAAGAACATTTTCGCCGGAGCATGGCCTGGCTGCACACTTGGACGGGGGGCTACTCGCCGGATGGGTGATGTTTTTTGTCTTTGTCACCGGCACGGCGGCGTTTTTCAACGATGAAATCACGCGCTGGATGCAGCCGGAACTGCCCTTGCGGGTGGAGCAAGCAGTATCCTCCGACGGCGGAAATGGTGGAGATGGCAATCCGCTTTCTCGAAAAGCAGCGTGAACCCGTTGTCCGCAATGCGGTCATTGAAGCGCTCGACCATCCCGTTGGTCTGCGGCGTGCGGGGACGGGTCAGGCGATGCTCGGCTGCGTGCCAGAAGCTGCGCCAGACGTACATGTATCCCAAAAGGGCCATTGCCGTCTGCCAGGACTGCCGAAATCCCTCCCCGCTTGGCGGGGGAGGGTTTTCATGCTCAAGCCGTCAGCGGATGAGCGTCAGCACGTTTTGCGGGATTGCGTTGGCTTGCGCCAGCATGGCCGTGCCCGCCTGTTGCAGGATTTGCGCCCGCGCGAGCTTGGCGGTTTCGGAGGCGTAGTCCGCGTCCATGATCCGGCTGCGCGCCGACTCGGTGTTTTCCCGCGCGGCGGAAAGCTGGTCCAGAACGCCCTCGAAACGCGCCTGAATCGCGCCCAGGTCAGCGCGGGCGCGGTTGGTGAGGTTGAGGAGCGCATCCACGGTATCGATGGCGTCCAGCGCGGCTTCCGCAGTGGTAATGTGCGTGACGCTATCGGATTTGAGAGGGTCCTTGGCTGTATCGATCAGTTGCGGGTGGCTCGCAGCCGTATTCAACGCACCTGATGAATAGATACTGCCGCCAGCGATATCCTCGAAGGTGGTATTCAGAGAACTCGCTGCGGTTGTCAGCGCCTTGGCGAAATCGGCAATCGTGACGCCGATTTGCGAATCATGGTTCGTGGTCGCGCCAACCTGGAATTTCGCCTGCCAGCCCGCCGCCGCAGAGCCGGGATTTGTGCCTGTCAGCAGTTTCTGCCCGTTGAAATTGGTGGCCTGCACGGCGCGGGAGATTTCCGTTGCCAGTTGCCGGAATTCCGCGTTCAGCGCCGAGCGGTTGACCGTATCGTATTGTCCGGAAGCCGCCTGTACCGCCAGTTCGCGCATGCGTTGCAGGTGGCCGCCGATGGCGGTCAGGCCCGCTTCCGCCGTTTGTCCGGCGGAAATGGCGTCGTTGGCGTTCCTCATCGCCACGGACATGCCGCGCGACTGGGCGCTCATGTTCTCGGCAATCGCCATACCGGCCGCGTCGTCCCGGGCGTTATTCACCCGCAAGCCGGACGAAAGCCGTTGCAGTGCCTGGGAAAGCGAGCTTTGTGAGGTGTTGAGGTTCCGCTGCGCGTTGAGCGAGGGAATATTGGTGTTGATGATCTGTGCCATTTTGGCTCTCCTTTGGTTGTCGTTGTCAGGTCGAACGCATTTTTTGGGCTGGAAATGTTCGCGCGCCCTGGGGAGGCGTTTACCGCGAAGCATCGCGCCAGACCATCTTTCTTGCGCTCGCCTGCACTTTCTTACGGCAGGAGAGACACAGACTTTAACAGATCACTTGAAAATTCCCGACGTAATTCATTGATTTGTAATGATTTATTCAGGACGAAGCCTTGAAAGAGAAAAGTCAAATGGTATTTTTCATGCGTTTTTTGGAGCGATTGGCATACTCGTTTCGCGCAGGCCCTATTTCTTCCAGATGGAACCCAGAATGCCGCGGACAATGGCGCGGCCCAGTTGGGCGCCGATGTTGCGGGCGGCGGATTTGGCGAGGGATTCCAGGATGTTCTCCCCCCGGCGGGCGGGACGTTTCGTGCCTGGGGACGCGCTTGCACCGTGGGCAACTGAAAGCGGATTGGCTCGGGCCGCCGTGAGTCTTTCGTAGGCGGATTCCCGATCCAGCGGCGTCTCGTAGCGGCCAGCGAGCGGGGAGGCGCGAAGGCGCGCGCGGCGTTCTTCGGTCGCCAGCGGGCCGACGCGGGATGTGGGCGGCAAGATGAAGGCACGCTCAACGACCGTGGGCCGCCCTTCTGCGTCCAGGCAGGAAACCAGCGCCTCGCCGACGCCCAGTTCGCCGATGACCTGCGCGGCGTCGAAAGCCGGATTGGCGCGCAGCGTGGCGGCGGCGGTCTGCACCGCCTTGCGGTCGCGCGGCGTGAAGGCGCGCAGCGCGTGCTGCACACGGTTGCCAAGTTGGCCGAGCACCGTATCCGGCACGTCACGCGGGTTTTGCGTCACGAAATAGATGCCCACTCCCTTGGAACGGATGAGGCGCACCACCTGCTCGATCTTCTCCAGCAGCACGGGCGGCGCTTCGCTGAAGAGCAGGTGCGCCTCATCCACGAAAAAGACGAGGCGCGGCTTTTCCAGGTCGCCCACCTCCGGCAGGGTCTCGAAGAGTTCGGCGAGCAGCCAGAGCAGGAAGGCGGAGTAAAGGCGGGAAGTGCGGATCAGCTTTTCCGCCGCCAGGATGTTGATGACGCCCCGACCCCGGTCATCCACGGCAAGCAGATCGGCAATCTCCAGCATGGGTTCCCCGAAGAAGCGCGTGCCGCCCTCCTCTTCGAGCGCGAGGAGATTGCGCTGGATTGCCCCGATCGAGGCCGTGGAAACGCTGCCGTATTCCGTGCTGAAGCGCCGGGCGTTCTCGCCCACGTATTGCGTCATGGCGCGCAGGTCCTTGAGATCGAGGAGCAGGAGGCCCGCATCGTCGGCGGCACGGAAAATGAGGGTGAGAACGCCAGTCTGGGTCTCGTTCAGGCCCAGGAGGCGGGCAAGGAGGAGCGGCCCCATGTCGGAGATCGTCGCCCGCAGCGGCTGGCCCGCTTCGCCGAAGACATCCCAGAATTGCGTGGTGAAGGCTTCCGCTCGCCAGTCCGTGAGCCGCAGGGCATCCAGCCGCGCGCGGATGCGCGGGGCGGCGGCGTCGCCCGGCGCAGCCAGGCCGGAGAGATCGCCCTTCACATCCACGAGGAAGACCGGTACGCCGATGCGGGCAAAGCCTTCCGCCAGGGTTTGCAGGGTTACGGTCTTGCCGGTGCCGGTCGCGCCCGTGATGAGGCCGTGCCGGTTGGCGAGCGCGGGCAGGAGCGTGATTGGCGCATGGTTGGCGCGGGCGATGCGCAGGGGAGGCGCTGGTTGTGACAGGGGAGGATTCATGGCAAAGGCAGGGGAAAGGGAACTGACTTCCAACAGGCTGAAATCGGCTAGAATACCGCATTTTCGATCTCCCGGATTTCCAAAAACCGAAAAGGAATAGCGATCATGAGCATGGCAGAGCAAGACGGCTTCATCTGGTTCGATGGCAAGCTGGTTCCCTGGCGAGAGGCGAAATTGCACTTCCTTACACACTCGCTGCACTACGGCATGAGCGTCTTCGAGGGCGTGCGCGCCTACAAAACGGAGCGCGGCACGGCGATTTTCCGCCTTGTGGAACACACTAGGCGTCTCTTCAATTCCGCCCATATCTTCCAGATGCAATTGCCCTTCGACCAGGAAACGGTCAACGCGGCCCAGAAGGAAGTCGTCCGCGCCAACAGGCTCGAATCCGCCTACATTCGTCCGCTCGCCTTCTACGGCTCGGAAAAGATGGGGCTTTCCACCAAGGGCGCGAAGGTGCATCTGGCCGTGGCGGCCTGGCCCTGGGGCGCGTACCTGGGCGAGGAGGCGATGGCGCGGGGCATCCGCGTCAAGGTTTCCAGCTTCACCCGCCATCACGTGAACATTTCCATGGTGCGCGCCAAGGCTTCCGGCCCCTATGTGAATTCCATCCTCGCCAACAACGAGGCGACCAACGCCGGCT
>JAISLJ010000081.1 GCA_031290955.1 Zoogloeaceae bacterium
GCAGAAAGGAGAACATTCCAGAAGGCGATAGACCAAGAACTTCATCAACACTGACCGCATAAAATACTTGACTGCGAACACGGTTGCTCTCTCGCCCCTGCCGGGGCACTCTCCCCCGCTAGGCGGGGGAGAGAAAGCAACGGGCGGCGCGGACGGAAAGGACATCGCGCAAATCACCGCCGATGGATTGCCACGGGCCTTCGGCCCTCGCAATGACGACAAAGTGGGGGGAGCAGGATGCTTGTCTGTTGCTTCATGGTCTTCCCCTTCTTGATTCCCGAATGGCTGTTTTTTCGGTTTGACGCGAAAACCGGCGATAATCCGCAGGTTTTTTATCCGGACTGCCTTGTTGTATGACCGTAATCGCTGCCTTTGATTTCGACGGAACCATCACCACCCGGGATTCGTTCGTTCCCTTCCTGTTCCGCGCTTTTGGGCGGGCGCGGACTTGTCGGGCGCTGTTGCGGCTCCTGCCGATGGCCTTGGGCGTTCTCGCGGGCAGCGCCAACCGGGATGCCTTCAAGGCGCGGCTTGTCCGGGTGCTTTTTGCCGGGGCCTCGCGGCAGCGGCTCGAAGAACTGGGGATACGGCATGCGGAGGAAATCCTTGGCTGGGTGCGGCCCGCGGCGCGGGAGCGCATCGAGTGGCATCGGACACAGGGACATCGGCTCATCATGGTGAGCGCCTCGCTGGAACTCTACCTGAAACCCGTGGCAAAACGCCTGGGTTTTCATGACCTCCTGTGCACAACGCTCGTCGCCCAAGGGGATGTCCTCACCGGCGCAATCGACGGGAAGAACTGCCGGGGCGCGGAAAAGACGGCACGGCTCGCCGCGCTTCTGGGAGACCTCGCGCCCCTTGAACTCTACGCCTACGGCGATTCCAGCGGCGACCGCGAACTCTTGACCATCGCCCAACATCCCCATTACCGGGTATTTTGATGATGATCCCGGAAACACCGCCTCGTTCCGCAGACGGCAGCCGTGGTGATGCTGTCCGCAGTGATGTACGCAGTACCCGAATGCGCCGGATCGTGCGCAAGGGCGCTCTCCACAATCCTGAAGAATCCCCCCGCGATGATGAAATCGCCGCAGGGAGCGCAATTGCTGTCCGCAATGATGCCGTCCGCAGGACGACGACGGCGACGTTGGGGGAAGCCTTGTATCACGCCGCGCTGGTCGTGGGGCGGGTGATCGAGGGGCAAAGTCTGGCGGCGGGCTTGCTGGCGGGCATTCCCGCCGAAGTCCGGCCACAGGCGCAGGATCTCGTCTATGGCGTCCTGCGCCGTCATGGCGAGGGCGAGGCGCTCCTGGCGCCGCTGTTGCGGAATCCGCCCAGTCCCGCAGTGCGCGGGCTGCTCTTCGCGGCGCTCCATCGTCTGCACACCTGGCCGGAGGCGCCGCACACCGTAGTGCATCAGGCCGTGGAAGCGGCGGCCCGCCTGGAAGGAGGCTGCAAGGGCTTGGTCAATGGCGTCCTGCGCAACTACATGCGCCGGAAGGCGGAACTGGAAGCCGCCTGTCACGAGCGCCCGGAATCCTGGGCGGCGCGGCTCTGGCATCCGGAATGGTGGCTGCGAAGATTGCAGGCGGATCATCCCAAGGATTGGCGGGCGATTGTGGCGGCGGGCAACCAGCCGCCGCCCATGGCCCTGCGCGTCAATCTTCGGCACGGTTCGGCGGCGGAGTATCTCGCCCGGCTCGAAGTCCGGGGCATGGCGGGCGCTTTGCGCGGCGAGGCGGGCATTTTGCTGGCCAAGCCCGTTCCGGTCGATGTCCTGCCCGGCTTCTTCGCGGGTGACGTTTCCGTGCAGGATCTGGGCGCGCAGCGAGCGGCGGAACTTCTCGCGCCCAAAACGGGCAGCGCGGTGCTGGATGCTTGCGCCGCGCCCGGCGGCAAGGCGGCGCATCTCCTGGAACGTTATGACGATCTCGCGCTCACGGCGCTGGACAACGATCCCGCGCGCCTTGCCCGGCTCGAAGAAACCTTTGCCCGCCTGCGGCTTGCCGCCCGGGTTTGTCAGGCGGATGCGCGGCAGCCCTGGACGGGCGAACCCGCCCTCTTCGACGCCATCCTGGCCGATGTGCCGTGCACGGCGAGCGGCGTGGCGCGGCGGCATCCCGACAGCAAATGGTTGCGCATGCCGCAGGATGTGCGTAAATTCGCCGCCATGCAGCAACAGATCCTGGCGCGTTTGTGGCCGACGCTCAAACCCGGGGGGAAGTTGCTCTACGCGACCTGCTCGGTTTTTTCAGAGGAAGATTCCGCGCAGGTGGAACGGTTTTTGCGCCGGTTTCCCGAGGCCCGTCTGGTGACGGAAGAAGAATGGCTTCCCGATGCGGAACATGATGGTTTTTACTATGCGCTCCTGCAAAAACAGGCTTGAACTGGGGGCGCGCTCCCTTGTCCGGAGCGTGTGCCTCCTCCTGTGCCTTGTCGCCTGGCTGCCCGGCGCGCAGGCGGCGGGGATCGAGATTCGCAACCCTGTTCTTGCCGCAAACCCGGAAGGCTATGCGCTCACCAGCGATTTTGCCCTGGATTTCAACGCCCATCTGGAAGAAGCGGTGCAAGGCGGCGTGACGCTCTCCTTCGTGATGGAATTCGAACTGCTGCGACCACGCTGGTACTGGATGAATGAACGCATCCTCACCAAGCGCCGTGTCTGGCGGCTGGCCTACCACGCGCTCACGCGCCGCTACCGTCTGTCCTCCAGTCCTGCGGACGGCAGCGATACTGCGGACAGCGCCGCCGGAACCTTGCACCAATCCTTCGTCTCGCTCTCCGAAGCCTTGCAGGTGCTCTCCCGCGTCTCGCGCTGGCAGGTGATCGACGTGCCCCTGAAGCCGGGCGAAACCTATCTTGCGGGCCTCCGGTTTTCGCTGGACATCCGCCGCTTGCCCCGCCCCTTCCAGCTTACCGCCCTGATGGGCAAGGACTGGAATCTCGATTCCGGCTGGAAGCACTGGCAATTCGTGGCCGAAGCGCCTGCCGCCGTGCCCATCGTACCTGCCGCGCCCAAGACCGTTGTGCCTGCCGCGCCGCCCTTGCCGGTCGGATCCGAAACCGGGGAGGCGCAATGAATCTTTCCCTGGTCTTCCATCCGCGTTTGAAACGTCTGCTGCTGGTGTTCGGCATTTCCGGGGCCATCCTGGGGGCGGCCCTGGGCGTGATTCTCTGGTTCCTGCTCCTGGCTTCCACTTCGGCGGAAAGTTTTCTCTTCACCCGCCAGTATCCGCTGCTTTTGGGCCTGAACCTGCTGCTTGCCGCCATCCTGGTCGGGCTGGTCGGCTGGCAGGTGTTCGCGCTTTGGCAGGAACGCCGCAAGGACGTGTTTGGCTCGCGTCTGAAATTGCGCCTCACGCTTGCCCTGGGCCTGATGGCGCTGTTGCCCGGCGCGTTGGTCTATGGCGTTTCGGTGCGCTTCATCACCCATTCCATCGAAAGCTGGTTTGACGTGCGCGTGGAAAAGGCGCTGGAAGCGGGCCTGAACCTGGGACGCTCGGCGCTTGATTCCCTGCATCAGGAACTGGCCCAGAAGGCGGAAGGCATGGCGCGCGAACTCGAATACGCTTCCGCGACGGCAACGCAGCGGCTTCTGCTTGCGCGTCTGCGCGAACAGGCTGGCGTGGATTCGGTGGCGCTCTTCGCGCCCAACGGGCAACTCATCGCCAGCGCCCAGGGCGACCTGAGCGGGCTGCTGCCGCGCTTTCCCTCCCCCGCCGAATTGAAGCAGGCGCGTCCCGGACATGTTTTTACCGCCATTGATGGCGAAGAGGAGGAAATGCGCCTGCGGGTGCTCGTCGCGCTGGTGCCGCGCACCTTCTACGAGCAGCCGCAAGTCCTGCAACTCGTGCATTCCGTGCCCCAAGCGCTCTCCCAGAACGCCGAATCCGTCGAGGTCGTGCGGCGCGATTACCAGGAACTGAAACTGGCGCGGCAGGGACTGACGCAAATCTACGCCTTCACGCTCACCCTGACGGTGCTTCTGGCGCTTTTCGTCGCCTTTTCGCTGGCCTTCCTCACGGCGCGCAGGCTTTCCGCGCCGCTTTCCATCCTTGCCGCAGGCACGGCGGCGGTGGCGCAGGGCGACTATTCGCCGCGCGAGACCATTCGCGGCCACGACGAACTGGGCATGCTCACCCGATCCTTCAACCACATGATGCGCCAACTGGACGAAGCCCGGCAGGAAACCGAGCGCCACCGGCGGGATGTTGAATCGGCGCACGCCTATCTGGAATCCATCCTGGCGAACCTCTCGGCGGGCGTGCTCGTCTTCGACCGGCAGGGGACGCTGCGCACCATCAATGCCGGAGCCGTCGCTATCGTGGGCGAGCGGATCGCCGAAGCGCTCGGGAAGGGAACGGAAGACTGGGAGGCGCTCCAGGAATTGGGCGCCTTCATCGCCCCGCATTTTCACGCGGAGAAGAACGGTATCTGGCAAGGGGAACTGGCGCTTGAGGCGGCAGACGGCAATGCCGCGAAGACCCTGCTCCTGCGCGGCACCCGGCTGCCGGAGGAGAGCGGCGGCGGCTCGGTGGTGGTCTTCGACGACGTGACCCGGCTCATTGCTGCCCAGCGCAGCGCCGCCTGGGGCGAAGTGGCGCGGCGGCTCACGCACGAGATCAAGAATCCGCTCACGCCCATCCAGCTTTGCGCCGAGCGCCTGCAAGTCAAGCTCTGCGAGCATCTCCAGGGCCGCGAGCGGGAGATGCTGGAAAGATCGACGCAAACCATCATCAACCAGGTGCAGGCCATGAAGCGCATGGTGGATGATTTCCGTGATTACTCGCGCCATCCCGCGCCGGAACTCTCCCGGCTGGACCTGAACGCGCTGATCCGCGATGTGCTCTGCCTCTACGAGCATTCCAGTATCGTAAAACCCATCCCGGACCTGGACGAAACCCTGCCGCCGGTGCTGGGCGATGCGAACCAGATTCGGCAGGTGATCCACAATCTCTTGCGCAATGGCGAGGACGCGCTCGAAAATATTTCCGAGCCAAGGCTTTTCATTTCCACGCGAAAAATGGAAGATACGGCCTCCCTGCGCATCGCGGACAATGGCCCCGGTTTTCCGGCGGCGATCCTGCCGCGTGTCCTGGAACCCTACGTCACCACCAAGGCGAAGGGATCGGGATTGGGCCTGCCAATCGTCAAGAAGATCATTGACGAGCACCAGGGCAGCATTGATATTGGCAACCAGCCAGAGGGCGGCGCATGCATCCGGATTCGCCTGCCGCTGGCACACGAAGAAACTGAAGAAGGAGAAGACTGACATGGCGGACATCTTGATCGTTGACGATGAAGAAGGGATTCGTGATCTGTTTACAGAGATCCTTGCCGAAGAAGGACACACGATCCGCAAGGCGGAAAATGCCGCCGTGGCGCGTGCCGAGCGCAAGGCGCGCGTGCCGGATCTGGTTCTGCTCGATATCTGGATGCCGGATACGGACGGCGTCTCCCTCCTGAAGGAATGGGTCGCCAACGGGCAACTGACCATGCCGGTCGTGATGATGTCCGGGCACGGCACCATTGATACGGCGGTGGAGGCCACCCGCATCGGCGCGGTGGATTTCCTTGAAAAGCCCGTATCGCTGCAAAAGCTCCTCGCCACCGTGAAGAAGGCGCTGAAATACGATCACATCGGCCAGCGCCCGCCCGCGACGCTCGAATCCCTGGCGCACGCGCCCCTGTTCCGCGACCTGAAGCGGCGTCTGGAACAAACGGCGGTGAAAAGCAGCATCCTGCTCCTGAAGGGCGGCGTCGGCGTCATTGCCGAACTGTGCGCGCACACCCTGCAACGCCCGCACGCGCCCTGGCTTGATCTCGTTACCTGCACGGAACCCTTGACGCAGGAAAAGCTGCAAAAGACGGCGGGCGGCCTGATCTACGTAAGCGACCTCGCGCTCCTGAGCAAGATGCAGCAGATGAGCCTGGCCTTTGCGATGGAGCGGGTTGGCCGTTACAACATCCTGCTTGTCGCCGCTTCCTCGCTCTCGGCGCAGGCGCTCTCCACGCGCGGCTGGGATGCGCATACCCTGGCCAGGATCGGCGAAGTCTGGCTGGATTTGCCGCGCCTCGCCCAGCATGCCGACGAACTGCCGGAAGTCATCTCGCTTTTCCTCACCCTGATGATTGAGCGCGACGAAGTTCCCCTGCGCCGCTTTTCGAGCGCCGCCCTGAATCTCCTGCGGGTGCGCGAATGGACGGTAAACGGCGAGACCGGCTGGAACGAACTGCAAGCCCTGATTCGCAACCTGGCGCTCAACGCGCTGGAGGAGGAAATCAGCGAAACCGATGTCCTGCGCCTGTTGCCGGGACAAAAAAACCGCCGCCTGCCCATGGCCCCGGAGGGCCTGCTGACGCTTTTCGGCCAACCCCTGCGCGAAGCGCGCGACACCTTCGAGAAATATTACTTCGAGCACCTGATCCAGATGGAAGGCGGCAACATGACCCGCGTCGCCGAACGCTCCGGCCTGGAACGCACGCATGTGTACCGCAAACTGAAACAACTGGGCGTCGCCGTCGGTCGCCGCAGCGAGGAAACAGCGCGCCAGTCTTAGCAGGCCGCCCAAAAACTATACAGGAGCATATCGCACGGCATAATGCCGAACGCAACACATTGTTTTGTAAAGAATTTATGAGATGCCATATGAAACAAACGTGACAAATGAATGGTTTTCGTGGTTTTTGGGCAGCCTGCTAAAAAGGAGTGAGGAAACCTGGTGTTCCGCCACCAGTAGCCTACTGATCCATGCGTTGTCGGTAACGACGACGTGTGAAGCGATCGGGACAATGTAACCCGCCGAAAGGCGGCGCTG
>JAISLJ010000082.1 GCA_031290955.1 Zoogloeaceae bacterium
CGGGCGTACAGGCAAGCGCGATGATCTGCGCATTTTGCCTCTCCGTCAGCTTCGGCTTTGCCCCAGGACGCGGCTTCTCCTGCAAGGCCGCCTCCACGCTTTCTTCGACACATTTTTGCCGGGTTCGATACACCGTTGCGGCAGAAACCGACAGCGCCTTCATGCTCTCCTTGTCCCGCTCTCCATCCGCCGCCTTCAGCAGGATCCGCGCTCGCGTCTGCCTGCGCGCCGCGCTTTTCCCCTTGCGCAGCAACAATTCCAGCATCTCCTTTCGGAGGCAAAACGGGTTTGCTGGAGGAGTTCCTGAATGCGTTCATGCGCTTGACCATGCCGTTGGTTTGGGGATGGCGCGGCGGAATCAGCCGCTCCCGATCTTGCTCTGGGCACATGCCCGGTCGAAGGATGCGTGTCGCTGGCTTTCTTGTCGGGTCTGAGAAAGCGATCGGTGAATTGCGTGCCGCTGTCGGTGAGGATGGTTTCGATGCGGGCAGGGCAGGCTTCACGCAATCCCTTCAGGAAATCAAGGGCATTTTCCTGTGTCTGATTCGCATAAACCTTAAAGAACATCCAGCGGGTTGCACGGTCAGTGGCGACAAAGAGGGAACGGTGACTGGTTCCATCGGGCATTTTTGGAAGGGATTTGATATCGACATTCAGAAACCCGGTTCAGAATCTCCTCTACAATGAATCGTCATAATTCGTTGAATGTAAAAGACTTTTTTATCCTGTGTACAATATCTTCGTATGCTATAGTCCTGCCATTGCGGCGCGAAAAGTTCCATCTATCCTACGGTTCGTGGGACAATTGCCGTTCGCGGCGGCGCATGGGTTTACAGTATCCCCGGAAGACGGGAGAATTGGCAGTCCGGCGCGTCGACGGAAAATGGGCGTTCGGGCAGGCAAGCCCGCGCGGCATGAAGCCATCCTCGCAAAAAACATGGACCCGCATTGTGACAAAACATGGATCAGCAATGTAACGCCGCGCTCCCGGAAGGGTTCGTCCTGAACGAATACACCATTGATCGCCAGCTTTCCCTGGGAGGGTTTTCCATCGTCTATCTCGCGCATGATCGCTTGTTCCGCGATGTCGTCATCAAGGAATTCTTGCCCAACAGCGTCGCCCTGCGCGCCCCCGGCGAAATCCGGCCGGTGGTGCGCGCCGAGCATGCGGGCATCTTCCGGCACGGCATGAAGAGCTTTTTCGAGGAGGGCCTTGCGCTCTCGCGGCTCTCGCATCCCAACGTAGTGCGCGTGACCAACTTCTTCCGCGCCAACGACACCGTCTACCTGGTCATGGAGTACATGCGCGGTTGCACCTTGCAGACCTTCATCCGCAAGCACCGGGACTACATTTCCGAGAATTTCATCCGCAACGTCTTCACCCGTCTCCTGAACGGATTGCGCGCCGTGCATACCCAGAAGCTCCTGCATCTCGACATCAAGCCTTCCAACATCTACCTGCGCGCCGACAAGAATCCCGTCCTCATCGATTTCGGTTCCGTGCGTCAGGCGCTGATCTCTGCGGATTCCATGCTGAAGCCCATGTACACGCCAGGCTTCGCCTCGCCCGAACATTACGGCAACCGCAAGTTCCTGGGGCCGTGGAGCGATATCTACAGCATGGGTGCCTCCATGTACACCTGCTTGTCCGGTTCCCCGCCGCAATCTTCCGACGAGCGTCAGGAGAATGACCGGCTCGTCCCCGCTGCTCGGCGCTGGGAGGGGGAGTTCTCGGAACACCTCCTGAAGACGATCGACCAGTGCCTGGCCCTCAATTATCTTGATCGCATCCAGAGCGCCTTCGCGCTGCAAAAGGCACTGACCAGCGACGAGGGCGCGCCCCCTTCCCGCGGCGGCAACGGCTCGCTCTGGCTGCACCTGCTCAACAAACTGACCGGCGGAAAAAAATCACCATGAGATTCACCATTTATCAGGAAAGCCGCCCCGGCGGCCGACCCAACAACGAGGACCGGATCGCGCATTGCTATTCCCGCAACGCCCTGCTGATGGTCGTTGCCGACGGCATGGGCGGGCACCTGCATGGCGAGATTGCCGCGCAGATCACGGCGCAAACCATGATCCACGCCTTCCAGCGCTCTGCCCGGCCCGATCTTGCCGACCCTTTCCTGTTCCTGCACGAAGAAGTCCGGAACGCGCACGAATCCATCCTCGAATTCACCCGGAAGCACGCGCTCCGGGACGCGCCGCGCACCACCATGCTCGCCTGCGTGATCCAGCACGGCATGGCCTACTGGATTCACGCGGGCGACTCGCGCCTCTACCTGATCCGCCGCAAGCGCATCGTGAGCCAAACCAGGGATCATTCGCGGGTGCGCTACCTGCTCGACGAGGGATTGATTACGGCGGAGCAGGCCCTTACGCATCCCGACCGCAACAAGGTATATAGCTGCCTGGGCGGCCCGGTTGCGCCGGAAGTGGAGTTCTCCCGGAAAACGCCTTTGGAAATCAACGATGTGCTGGTGCTGTGCACCGATGGCGTCTGGGGCTCCATCAGCAACGAAATCCTGGTGCAGGCCATGACGCAGCCCGATTTGATGCGCGCCGCCCCGCGTTTCCTGAAGGAATTGGAGGAGAGAAATGGCGCTGCCGGGGATAATCTTTCGATGATCGCCGTGCGCTGGGAGGAAGAAACAGAAATGGAAGAGGCGGAAACGGAATCCCCCGGCTCCATCCTCACCCAGACCATGGCCACGGACGAAGTAAACGCCAGCCTCTTCGGCAAGGAAGGCAAAACCGATTTCACGGATCAGGATATCGAGGAAGCAATCCGCGAAATCCAGGCCGCCATCGAAAAAAACCAGGCGGAAAGACAACCGGAAACGGAAGCGCATGCACAGCCGCAATCGGAAGCGCAGCCGCAGGCAGAACCGGAGCCACAACCCGAACCACAGCCGGAACCGGAGCCGGATCCGCAGCCAGAACCGCAGCCAGAACCCGAACCGCAACAACCCAAAACGGAAAACCAGCCACAAGAAGGAGATTCCCATGCGTCCGAGCCAACGCGCCCCTGATGAACTACGTCCTGTCCGTATCCAGCGCGGTTTTATCCGCCACGCCGAAGGTTCGGCGCTGATCGAGATCGGCGATACCCGTGTGCTGTGCGCCGCCAGCGTCGAGGAAGACACACCCGCCTTCCTGCGCGGCAAGGGTACGGGCTGGGTGACGGCAGAATACGGCATGCTGCCCCGCGCCACGCACACGCGCAATCCCCGCGAGGCAACACGCGGCAAGCAGAGCGGGCGCACACAGGAAATCCAGCGTCTGATTGGCCGTTCCCTGCGTGCGGCAATCGACCTTGCCGCCTTGGGCGAGCGCCAGATTCGCATCGACTGCGACGTGCTCCAGGCCGATGGCGGCACGCGCTGCGCCGCGATTACCGGCGCGTGGGTGGCGCTCTTCGATGCCTGCGAGCGCTTGCGGCGGGCAGATGCGCTCGCGGCCAACCCGGTGCGGGAGCATGTCGCCGCTGTTTCCGTCGGCATCTGGGAAGGCGGCCCGGTGCTGGATCTCGATTATCCGGAGGATTCCGCCTGCGAAACCGACATGAATGTCGTCATGACCGGCACGGGCGATATCGTCGAACTCCAGGCCACCGCCGAAGGCAGTCCTTTTACACGCGCACAACTGAATACCTTGGTCGATCTCGCTGCGGGCGGCATTCGCCAGCTGGTTGCCGCTCAGGAAGCCGTATTGGCCACGTCCCTGCAAGGGGAAACCGCAAACTGGAGCCTGTTCTAGATGAAGCAAAAACTCGCCGCCTGCCTGTTGTTCGCCGCCTGCCTCTGGGCTTTTTCCGCGAGCGCCGCCGATGAATCCGCCAATATACCCGCCAATGTGTCTGCAAACCCGCCCGCCGATCTGGGCCGGATCATCCAGGAGACACAGCAACAGCGGGCGCGGCCCGACCATTTCCGCATGGTGTGGTGGATGCCTTCCCACTTCTGGGCCGCCGTCCTGCACAATGTCCCGGTCGATCCGCAGGAAGCTTTGGCCCTGCTCGACACCCACACCATCGTCGCCGTCATCGACGCCAAGCTGCCCTCCTCCGGCGCGCCTGTGTTTACGCCGCGTCGGGAACTGGCCGAAAGCCTTGTCCTGCAAGTCGACCGTCAGGGCGAATGGCTCGCGCCACTCGAAGAGGAAGTGCAGACCGATGGCGTGCGCATCTTCCTTGCCACGCTCAGGGAGTATCTGGCCCGGCAGTTTGGCAGGCTGGGCGGGGGATTTGAATTCTTCCTGTTCCCGAACCGCAACCTGCACAACGAAATCATCCTCTCGCCGCGCCACAACCAATGGCTGTCCATCCGCCTCCAGGACGAGACCTTTCTCTGGCGGCTGCCGCCGGCGAGCTTTTTCCCCGATCGGCAGGACGCGGAAACGGGCGAGACCTTTCCAGGCAACTACCGTTTCAATCCCTATACCGGCAAGGCGCTGGCAAGCCCATGAAGGAACTAGTGCTTGCCTCCGGCAATCCCGGAAAGCTGCGGGAACTCACCGCCCTGCTCGCGCCCTTGGGCATTCGCGTGATTGCGCAGGATGCGCTGGGCGTCCCGGAGGCGGAAGAGCCACATGCGACCTTCCTTGAAAACGCCCTTGCCAAGGCGCGCCACGCTGCGCGACAAACGGGCCTGCCCACGCTCGCGGATGATTCCGGCCTGTGCGTCGACATCCTCCAAGGCGCGCCCGGCGTGCATTCGGCCCGCTACGCGGGAGAACCAAAAAGTGATGCGCGGAACAACGCAAAACTTCTGGCAGACCTGGCCGACACGCCACACCGCCGCGCCCGTTTTATCTGTGTCCTGGTACTGACGCGCCATGCCGAAGACCCGTGCCCGCTGTTCGCCGAAGGCCAATGGCAAGGGGAAATCCTCCTTGCGCCCAAAGGCACCGGCGGCTTCGGCTACGACCCGCTTTTCTGGGACGCCCACTGCCAAAAAAGCGCCGCCGAACTGGATCCCGCCACCAAAAACACCCGCTCACACCGCGGCCAGGCAATCCAACATCTACTAAAAAAACTCGTCTTGGCAGACGGCAATTGCCCTTCGGACAATTGCCAAGGAAAATAACCTATTGATTTTAAAGGATTTTTTCTGACAGTTTCCGCAACTTGCGGAAACGATTTCCGCAACCACTCCCCTTTGCGAGAAGATTATTCTCTGACATTTTCTGTTGAAGCAATGTCATCGGGATTTTGTTGGGTTTTTAGGCAAAACAGTTCAAACATGGCATAGGACATTGGTTTGCGCCCTGATTCCCATTCCTGCCATGTTTGATGGCGAGTTTTCCCGACGATGCCTGCTGCCTGCTCCTGCGAGAGGCCAGCAGCCTGTCGCGCTGCGCGAATTTTTTCCGGTTGTGCGTATTTTTTCATGCCGCGTATTTTTCCACGAAAAACCACAGCAACACTCAAAAAGTGGGTAAATGTTGACATAGATCAAATCCAGCCCTTGCGATTTCACTCAATGAGTGCATAATGGGCACATGGACAGCAACGTACCGCCGGAAAGATTGCAAGACACAAGGGATTTGACATCGCCCGGATTGCCGGGGCATTTGATCGCTTGTTTCGTGCTGCTGTACCGATGACTTCAGAAGTAGAACAAGCGCGAGAAGGGCATAGAGATCATCGTCGGAATCTTGTTGCCTATCATCATTACGTTTCCAAATTCAAACAACGCGGCAAGACGTACTATGTGCGTTTCACCGTGCAAGAAATGACGGGCAAGCAAGGCAATCTTGCACATTCTGCCTTTGTTTCTGACATGACAATTTACGAAGAAGGCGTGGATTCATCTGCGAGTTTCCGGGTTATTGACCCGGGCTTGACAGATGAGTCCACGCCTCTGGACAGGAAATTAGCACAGTGGCTGGCGAATGGCAAGGGCGAAGTCTCTAAGGTGTAGCGAGCTTCCTATCTGTCCACCTTTGTAGCGCGATAGTTGTCCGGTCGTCATAGTATCTCCCTGGGAATTCCAAGGAGGGTTGAGATGAAGCGGACGCTCGTGCAGGAAGAG
>JAISLJ010000083.1 GCA_031290955.1 Zoogloeaceae bacterium
CCGCTTCCAAATCACATCATTCCGAAAATTGTCTTTCCCGAATATTTCATCCATCACAATCTTCACGTAATGCCCGACATGCCAATCCAGATGCACATAGATTGACCCCGTATCCGCCAGCAATTCCCGCATCAAGATCAACCTTGGCGTCATCATCGCCAGATAAGAGACTGTGCCATCCGCCCAAGTGTCGGAGTAGGCGAACTGTTCAATGACCGTGGGTTTTTGTTCCAGTTCCGCGCCGGGCAGCATGACCTTGGTGCGGTAGTCGGCCTTGGAATCGAACGGCGGATCGATGTAGATGAGATCAACCTTGCCGCGCAGCGAGGGCGTGGCGTCATCCCCCGCCAACAGCGCCGCCATCGCCAGCAGGTTGTCGCCATAAATCAGCCGGTTCATCCACGGACGCGCGTCGCCCAGGGCGGGCTGCGTCTCGCCGAACAAGCCGGGCTGCGGCGTGGCAAGACCGCCGTCTTGCTGCGCCTGCCGCGCGTTGTTGGCCACCCAATCGACCTCGGCGCTGTCGCGGGCAGGCAACACCCATTCGCGGGTTTGCAGGCTGACGCGGTGCTGGCTTTCCAGACTCTCAAGGATTTTTTCAGCCAGCTTGCGCCCATCGGCGACGATCTTGGGCAGTTGTTCGAGCAGGGACTTGGGCATGACAAAAGTATAATAAAGTGATAATTCAGCGAATTATAACGAAAAATTAAAGTCTTGCTTCAATCAAAATTTAAGTTTCGATTGATGAACGCCAAGCAAGAATTCGCCGAACGCCTGAAAGACGCCATGCGCAAGGCTGGTTACGAGCCGCGCCCCAGTGTGCTGGAAAAGGGATTCAACAGTTGCTACTACGGTCGTTCCGTGACCCTTCAGGCGGCCTATCGCTGGTTGAAGGGCTTGTCCATCCCCGAACAGGACAAACTGCAAACCCTGGCCGAATGGCTGAAGATGGATCCGCATGTCCTGCGCTTCGGCACTCAGATTTCCCGGAACATCGCGCAGAGAAAAAAACGTTGGGAGGAAGCCATCGCCGGCCCGGAGCGCGAGGTGCTGGAAGTCTTCCTCGCCCTGCCCGCCGAGCAGAAAAAAATCGCCCGCGCCGTCATCCTGGCGCTGGCAAAGGCGGGCAAAGAACCCCCAGCGCATTCCTGATTGCGGGTGCAATAAACAGTGGAGAAAACACCGTCATTGCGAGGCGCGCAGCCCCACGGCAATCCACATCCACAATTCGGCGCGACGCGCCCATCCTCGCCTGTTTCGGAGCGCGGCGATTCCCTTCGACGGCTTGCCCGTCTGCCTCAGACGTTCCGCGAAAGCCTTGATGACCGGGTTGCGATGGATGGCCCGCGCCGGAGCATCTCCTGCGCCTTGGTATTCACCAACTGCCGACGCCGGTTGAGCAACGCTTCCATCGCCCGCGTCTCCTCGTCCTTGAGCGGACGCGCCTCTGGACGGATGCAACGCGCAAACAACGTCAGGATGGCGTCGACTCGATCTGCCTTCGCCAAACAACCTCTGGCGCGTGTGCAATCCCGCACCTGCTGCTGTTCCAAAAGCAGCGCGTCCCCTGCTGCCCAATTTGGCGCATCAATTGTTTTCATGCGCACCATCATGGGACGCGCCTGCCGCCCGCAGGGCCATCGCCGTCCGCCAGGACGACATTTCGCCAGAGCGCGAGGACGTTTTGGATTTCGGGTTCCAGTGGTGGGCGCGGTAGTGTTCGTTTGCTGCCGTTCAGGCGGTTTTGGTGTTGCAGGCGGCGATAGTGGCGGTAGGCGTCGCGGACTGGCGCGGAGAGGGATTCCGGGATCAGCCCCAGTTCCGCCGCCAGGCCCAGGAGGGCAATGTTGCCCAAGTTGGCGGTCAGGCGCGGATGTTCCCTCGCGTGAGCGAGAATCAGGTATTGCACGATGAATTCCACATCAATGATCCCGCCAGGGTCGTTCTTGAGGTCGAAACGGTCGGGGTCGCGGTTGGCGTGGTGCGTCAGCATCTTCTGGCGCATGGCGAGGATTTCCGCCTTGAGCGTTTCCGGATCGCGGGCGCGGCAGAGGATTTCCCGCCGCGCCTCCTCGAAGCGCGCCCCCAGTTGCGGATCGCCCGCGACAAAACGGGCGCGGGTGAGCGCCTGATGCTCCCACGTCCAGGCCGCGTCGCGCTCGTAGGCCCGGAAGGCTTCCAGCGTCGGGACAAGCAGGCCCGATTCGCCATTGGGCCGCAGGCGCAGATCGGTCTCGAACAGGATGCCCGCCGAAGTGTGGCTGGAGAGCCAGGTGTTGATGCGCTGTCCCAGGCGGGTATAGTGCCGCTGCGCATCCGGGTGCTCGTCATGCTCGTCGCAAAGATAGACGAGATCCAGGTCGGAGGCATAGCCCAGTTCCTTGCCGCCCAGCTTGCCGTAGCCAATGATGGCAAAGGCTGGCGTGGCGCGGTGGCGGGCGGCAATCTGTTCCCAGCACCGGGAAAGCGTAGTGGCAAGGATGATGTCCGCCAGTTCGGAGAGTTGGTCGGAGAGTTGCTCCAGCGAGTGACGGCCCGCCAGATCCTGCGTGAGCAAGCGGAAAACCTGCGCGTGATGCAGTTCGCGCAACACATCCAGTTCGCGCTCGGTATCTCCGTGGACGACGGCAAGCTGCGCCTCCAGTTCCTGCCGGAAGGTCTGCCCATCCGTGGCGGCATCCAGAAGGCGGCTATCCAGCAATTCGTCCAGCAGGATGGGATGACGGGTCAGGTATTCCGCCGCCCAGGAGGACGCAACCAGAATATCCACCACCTTGCGCAGCGCCTGCGGATATTGTTGCAACAAGGCAAGGTAAGCGCCGCGCCCGGCAATGGCCTCGAAGAAATCCAGCCCGCGGGCCAGCGCGAGATCGGGTTCGGCAGTTGCCGCCGCAAGCTGGATGAGGCGCGGGCCAATGGCGTCCAGACGCTCGCGGTTCCGGGCAGGCAGTTGCCGGTAGCGGACAGAATGGCGCAGGGCATGCAGGCATTCCCGGCTGCGCGCCGCTTCCCGGAAGCCCAACCCGGCAAGGCGCTGCTCGGCTTCCCCGGTTTCCAGCGCCTCCTGCCAGAGATCGTCACAGGTGTGCTCGCCTTCTTCCGGGGCGCTGAAAATGGCCTCGAAATGCGCGCTCACCACGGCGCGATGCGCATTCACGCGGGCAAGGAGACGCTCCCAATCCGGAAAGGACATGCTGACGGCAATTTGCGCGCGCTCGGCGGCATCCGCCGGGAGCATGTGGGTTTGCTTGTCTTCCCGGTACTGGAGGCGGTGCTCCAGCTTGCGCAGGAAGAGATAGGCATCGCGCAGTTCCCGGCAGGCGCTCTCCGGGAGAATGCCGCGTTCCTGGAGGCGCTCCAGCACGGTGAGCGTTGGGCGGACGCGCAGGGCCGGGTCGCGCCCGCCACGAATCAACTGGAAAACCTGGGCGATGAATTCGATTTCCCGAATGCCGCCCGGCCCCAGCTTGATGTGCTCGGCCATATCCTTCCGGGCAACTTCCCGACGAATCTGGGCATGCAGGTCGCGCATGGCGTTGATCGCCCCGAAATCCAGATACTTGCGGAACACGAACGGCTCGACAATCTTCTCCAGCGCAATATGCCAAGCCTCAGTTTGCGCCGCCGTTACAGAGGGCAAATTGCTGTCCGCAGGACAATTGCCGTCCGCAGGATTGCCGTCCGCAGGATTGCCGTCCGCAGGATTGCCGTCCGCAGGATTGCCGTCCGCAGGATTGCCGTCCGCAGGATTGCCGTCCGCAGGACCCGCAGGACACATGATGCGGGCTTTGATCCATGCGTAGCGTTCCCATTCTCGTCCCTGGGTGATGAAATAGTTTTCCAGAGCCTCGAAGGAGGAGACGAGTGGCCCGGAATCGCCGTTGGGGCGCAGCCGCATATCGACGCGGAAGACCATGCCGTCGCCGGTGCGCTCATCGAGGGAAGCGATGAGGCGTTTTCCCAGGCGGGTGAAGAACTCGAAATTGTCGATGCGCCGGGGGCCGTCCGTCTCGCCGTCTTCGGGATAGACGAAGATGTAATCGACATCGGAGGAAACGTTGAGTTCCCGTCCGCCCAGCTTGCCCATGCCGATCACCAACAGCGGTTGCGCACGTCCGGCCCGGTCGCGCGGCATGCCGTGGAGTTCGGCGAGCCGCCGCGTGTGGAAAGCGAGCGCCACACAGGTAGCGACATCGGCAAGGAGGGTCATGCTCTCGACCACTTCTGCATGGGACGCGATTCCGGAAAGATCGCGCAAGGCCAGATGCGCGATGGCCTGCTGCCGCAAGCGCCGCAACTGACGATTGAACGCGGCTTCCTCCGTAATCTGGGCCGCACCTGCTTCCTGCGCCAGAATGTCATGGAGCACGGCTGCGGACAAAGGTTGTTCCCACGCGGAACGCAGGCGCTCCACCAATTCGGGCCGGGCATAGAACAATTGGCGCAGGTAATGGCTATGCTGGAGCGCCAAGGCCCAGCGAGGATCGGGAAGCTCAGGTTCTTTCATGGGGGATCGTTGACCGGTGTGAAGAGGATGTTGCCACTCCCCGTAGAATACCCGCCGCGCAGAAGAAAGACCAGATTGTGTCTTGGCAAAGTCCCGGCGGACGGCGATTGCCCTTCGGGCGGTGGTGATATCGCGTATCGCGGTTCAAGCCTCTCGTTCAGGCGCTCCAGCAACGATTGCCAAATTCCCTTGTCTCGCCAACGGCAGAAGCGCCAGCCTGTCTACCGAATCCTGTGGCGAACCGGTGTAAACCAGCACGGGCTTGACGCCAGGCTCCATGCCGGATAGATCTGGCGCCAGAAAATCGTCCGGGTCGCCCTGGGCGTATTGCGCAAGAATGCGATTCGCCGATTCGAGAATCGCCTGTGTTGTCCGATACGAGCGACGCAGTTTTTTGGTGCGACCTACCACGTCAAGCCCAGCAGTTGGGCGCGCGAAAGGGCGATCAAGGTCTTGCCGCTGCCGGCACGCTCTGGAATGAAGGTCGCCATGTCTACAACGTCATCCTTTGACATTGGCCGATCATGTCCCGATACAAGGCAATCCACTGCCGGAGCGTCTCGTTGTCATGCACCGATATATCCGTGATGGCGCGGATGTCCGGGCCGATGACAATCAGCTTGGTCATTGCGCGCGTGATCTCCCTCAAAACTAACAGCAAGCGCACTCCCGCAGATGGGCAAACTCCTGATCCCTGATTTATCATTACCTCCTTTTTGCGCGAGGGATCGCATGCCGTTTCGATTGCTTGTTTGTTGTCTTTCCCTTCTGTTCCTTGCCGCCTGCGGGCCGGTGGAGGATACCCGACCCGGGCGACCGGTGGCGCAGCGGCAGCAGGCGTTCCGGGAAATCCTGCATGCCTTCGAGCCGATGGGGCTTCAGTTGCGGGAAAACCGGTACCAGCCGGATGCCTTCCTGCAATACGCCCAAAGTCTCGATGCCCTGAAGGAGGTGCCCTGGCCCCACTTCGGGCCGGAGAGCAACTATCCGCCCAGTCGTTCCGCCAATAGCATATGGGAATCTCCCGCAGGCTTTGCCCAGGAGCGCGCGCGCTTCGTCGAGGCGGCTTCCCGGCTTGCTGCGGCGGCAGCCTCGCGCAGGGAAGCCGATGTCCGCGCCGCCCATGACGCGCTCCAGGAAAGCTGCCGCGCCTGCCACAAGCGTTTCCGGCGATAACGCTGGAGAATGCTAGAATCCAGCCCTCGCAATCAACTGTTCTTGCAAGGATTTTCCCATGTCCCTACATGCCCTGACGGCGCTGTCGCCTCTGGATGGTCGCTATGCTGGCAAGGTCGATGCCCTGCGCGCGCAATTCTCCGAATTCGGCCTCATCCACCGCCGCCTTTTCGTGGAAATCGAATGGCTGAAGGCGCTGGCCGCGGAACCCGATCTTGCCGGAATTCCCCCCTTCTCTCCCGCCGCCATCGCCGAACTGGACGCGCTCGCGCGCAATTTCAGCCCGGAAGCCGCCGCTTGGGTGAAGGAAAAAGAAGCGAGCACCAATCACGATGTAAAGGCACTGGAATACTGGATTCGTGACCAGACCCAGGGGAATGCCGAGATTGCGCGCGCGAGCGGCTTCATCCATTTCGCCTGCACCTCCGAGGACATCAACAACCTTGCCCATGCCCTGATGGCGCAGGGCGCGCGCGACGGCATCCTCCTGCCCGCGCTGGATCAGGTCATCGAGCGGCTGCGGACGATGGCGCACGAACTCGCCGGCCTGCCCATGATGAGCCGCACGCACGGCCAGCCGGCAACCCCCTCCACGATGGGCAAGGAACTGGCCAATGTCGTCTTCCGCCTTGACCGGGCGCGGGCGCGCATCGCGGAAATCACCCTGCCCGGCAAAATGAATGGCGCGGTCGGCAACTACAACGCCCACCTTGCCGCCTATCCCGGTTTCGATTGGGAAGCCTTCGCCCGGCGCTTCGTCGAGGGGCTGGGGCTTGCCTTCAATCCCTATACCACCCAGATCGAGCCGCACGACGCGCTGGCCGAACTGTTCGACGCCTTCGCCCGCCTCAACACCATCCTCATTGATCTCGACCGGGACATCTGGGGCTATGTCTCGCTGGGCTATTTCCGGCAGCGGCCCAAAAAGGGCGAGGTAGGGTCTTCCACCATGCCGCACAAGGTGAATCCCATCGACTTCGAGAATTCCGAAGGCAACCTGGGACTGGCCAACGCCATCCTGCGGCACTTTGCGGAAAAGCTGCCCATCTCCCGCTGGCAGCGCGATCTCTCGGATTCCACCGTGCTCCGGAATATGGGTGTCGGCCTGGGACACGCGCTTCTGGGCTATGTTTCCCTCTTGGGCGGATTGGGCAAGCTGGAGCCTGACGCAGCCACACTCGCCGCCGATCTCAACGCCAATTGGGAATTGCTTGCCGAACCCATCCAGACAGTAATGCGTCGCTACGGGCTGGCGAATCCCTACGAAACCCTGAAGGACCTCACCCGTGGCGAACGGATCACGCGCCAGATCATGCAGGATTTCATCGCCGCCCTGAATATCCCGCCGGAAGTCCGCGCCGAACTCCTGCGCCTCACACCGGAAAACTACACCGGCAAGGCGGAGGAACTCGCGCGCCGAATTTGAATCCGCAGAAACAGCGTCGCAGCGAATGGACTGACGTTGCGGGAGAAGCCGCATCGGCATTTGCGCGCGAGAAAACCTTGTTACGAGCTTTTGAATCTGTCCGCTTTCATGATTTTCAAATTGTCCGCTTTTTGCTGCCGCATGCCAATTGCCGGAGGGCGTAGCCCGTAGGCAAGTGGCATACGGCGGCGGACGCCTGGCGCTCACGCGACCTTCTCGACCGCGCGCGCCTCATTTGCCGCTTTCACCTCCTT
>JAISLJ010000084.1 GCA_031290955.1 Zoogloeaceae bacterium
CACAATGGGAACGTCCGGTATCAACTCGAACCGAATCCGATCATCCCATTCTGGAGCGCATCATGGCCGCACTCAAACGAACCGCAATCATCAACGGCACCCCGTTCATCGGCGGCGTCGACATCGGCAACACCTCGCAACTCACCGTCACGCATACCTACGAGGAAAAGTCCCTGTTGAACTATCAGGGCGGCGGCGGTAATGACGATTATTTCAAACGCCTGACCAAGGTTTCCATCTCGCTTGCCGCTCGCAACGTCTCCGTCGCCACGCTGGAATCTGCCTTCGGCGGCACGGCCACGGCGATTGCGGCGGGCAGCGTCACGGCGGAAACGCACACGGCAGGGCCGCAGGGCACTTACATTTCGTTGAATGGATTGCAGAACCTGACCGCGCCGCTCACGGTCACGGGGGCGGTCGAGGGCACAGACTACATCCGGCGGCGCGGCGGCATCATCACCATCGTGGGCGGCGGCATCGCCGAAGGCGATGACGTGAGTTTCAGCTACACCAGTCTGTCCGGGCAAAAAATCCAGGCGCTGCTCTATTCGGCGCTGGACCGCGAACTGGTCTTTGATGGCGTCAATGAGCGTACCCAAAACCCGTGGAAGGCCCGGTTTTTCAACGTCTCCTGGGCGCCCTCGGATTCCTTCGAGTTCATCGGCGACGATTTCGCCTCGTTCAACATCTCCGGCGAAGTCCTGCGCGACGCAACGCGCACCGGGCCGGGCGAATCGCAATTCTACGAAGTCCTGGTGGGAGACCTGTAATCATGCTAAATCCATTTCGCCTCTGGCAATTCCTGACCGCCATTTACCTGGACGCGCTCGAACAATCCCTGCGCCCCCTGCTCACCTTCCGCTGGGAAGACCGCCATCCGCATCCAAAAGTAGGGGCGGGTTTCAAACCCGCCCCCACGGAAGCCGCCCCAACGGATGACGTTGCCGCCGTTGCCGAATACCTTGCCATCCGCGCCGCCGGAGACGGCCATTTCGCTGCTGGCCGCGCCTGGACGCGGGCGGAACTGATCGTCGGTCTCGACGAATTCACGACCGAGCAGATCGACGAACTCATCGCCGATCCAAAGCTGCATGTCGAATTCGTCACCGAAAGCGGCGACCGCTATTTCGACGATGTTCCCGCATGGGCCACCGAAACCGGGACGGATACCGCCAGCCCGGAAAACGCAGACGCGGATGCAGGGGCGGGTTTCAAACCCGACACTACGGAGGATGTCGCGGCCCCGGAGGATGCAGCGCCGCAGGATGCCGCCACCACGGAAGCCACAGAAGGAGAATGACATGCACACCATCGACGTTGAAGTTGAATGCCCATCCCTGCGGCATCCCGTCACCGTGCGCGAACTCACGGTTGCAGAGGTGCGCGCCGCCTTCGGCATCGCCGAGCGCGACCTTGGTTCCGTTCCCGGCGCGTACCCGCATGATCCGATCCTTGGCCTTTCGGTCGCGGAAGGCCGCAAGATTTCCGAAGCGGATCGCGCCCGCCTGGTCAGCGTTGCCGCCCTGCTGAATCCCGATCTGTTCCACGCCCGCGAGGGCGAGGGCAGCGACGCCCCGACAGCGGACGCAACAGGCGATGTCGGCACCGTCGGCGGCCTGGAGAGCGCCGTCGCCCGCCTCATCGCCGCCGGACATCCCAACGCATGGGAATACCCGTGGGGAGTATTCAAGGCCGCCGTGGAAGTGCTGGTGGAAGACGCCAAGGGAGAGGAAGAATGAGCAATCAGCAGTTTCACCCTGGCATTCCGGGTTGGATTGAAAAAGAAGAACTCGCCGCCATTCGTGCAGGCGATGTGAATGCCTTTGTTCGCGCCGTTACGCAGCATGCGGACAAGTGCTTTACTGCTGGCGGCAGCTTCTCTCGTTTCGCACCGGGAATCAGTTCGATCAGTATTGCCAGGATGGATAACAATGCGGAACGTATCGCGCTCGCTATCGGGCATGATCTACTTCGCATCATCGCGCAATTCCCGTCAGGACGCAATGTTCTTCAGTGCCTCGGCCTTGAGACATTCCTTGAGGATATCAAAAGTGAATGATGCTACGGGTTTCAGGATGGCAAGTGTTCTATCCCAGATGGTGGGATCCCGAGCCGCATCCGCAAATTCACACCCGGCCCAGGTCAAACGAAAAATAGCTGGATCACTTATGTTGTTTTTGTTTTCGAGGAACTTCGCCTTGATCAGCCCGGCTTCTGCCATCCATACCAAATGGACCGCAAAAGTTTGCTCGTCAACCCCGTCAAGCCCAAAAAGTATCCCGCCCGGAGGAAGAGATTCCGTTTCCAGAGCAATCCGCCTGATGACGTTCATGTCGCGTTTCATGTTTTCCCCTGCTGAAAAATGCCCATCCTAGACCAATTCGGACGCCCGATCAAACCGGCATCCCTCAAGAAGGCGATTTCGGTTCCGTCGCCCATTCGCACCCTCACCGGGACGCCGCCTGCGCAGCTGGAACCGGCGAAGCTGGCCGCGCTCATGCGGGCGGCGAGCGAGGGCGACGCCGAACGCTATCTGGTGCTGGCCGAAGAGATGGAGGAACGCTATCTGCATTATTCGGCGCAACTCGATACCAGAAAGCGGGCGGTCTCCGGCATCGTGCCGCTGATCGTTCCGGCATCCGAGGACAAGCGCGACGTGGAGATCGCCGAATTCCTCACCGGCATCGTGCCGGTCATCAAGTCCGCTGCATTCGATCTCATGGATGCGCTCGGCAAGGGCTACGCCGTTTGCGAGATCGTTTGGGATTTCGGCGACAAGTGGGCGCCGCGCCAACTCAAACGGGTTGATCCGCGCTGGTTCTTTTACGACAAGGATACCGGGCAGGAACTGCGCTGGAAAACCGAGAGCGCCGAAGGCGATGAACTGGCGCCGGGCAAGTACATTGTGCATCGGGCGCAGTTCAAGTCCGGCCTGCCGATCCGGGGCGGGCTGGCGCGGGCCGCCGCCTGGGGCTGGATGGCATCGAACTTTGGCATCCAGGAGTGGATGACGTTTATCGAGCAGTTCGGAAAACCATTGCGCATCGGCAAGTACATGGCCGGAGCCGCCACGCCCGCCGATCTGGATGTGCTCTGGCGCGCCTTGCAATCCCTGGGCATGGACGCCGCCGCGATGTTTCCGGATAACATGCAGATCGAGTTCCCGGAAGTGGCGGCGGCGCGGGGCGAGAATGGCCTGTGGTTGAATCTCATTGAGTATTTCGACCGGCAAATCTCCAAGCTGGTGCTGGGGCAGACGCTCACCGCCGACACCGGCAAGAACGGCGGCGGTTCGTTCTCCCTCGGACAGGTGCATAACGAGGTGCGCCTGGACATCCTCGCCGACGATGCCGAACGGCTGGCGGAAACCATCAACACGCAGTTGATTCCGATCCTCGTCAGTCTTAATTTCGGCGATGTCGAAACCCTGCCGACATTCACGATTCCCGTTGAGGAACCGGAAGATCAGGTGGCGCTGATCGGCATCGTCGAGAAGGCGGTGAAGATGGGCCAACCGGTGGGCCGCGAGTGGTTCTCGCGCAAATTCAATATCCCGCTGCCCGAAGAGGGCGAGGAAGTGCTGACGCCGCCCGCAACCGGTGCCGCAGAACCGGCGGAAATGCCTGATCCGCAGGACAAGTCAGCCCGGACGGCGCGGCACCGCGCCGGAGACGAAACCGACAAAAACAATGGCATCGACCGCCTGGTAAAAGACACCGCGCCCGCCATGCGGGCCTGGCTCACGAAGCTCGCCGCCATGCTGGAGGCCGCCGAGTCGATGGAGGAATTTCGCAGCATGCTGGTCAATGCCTATCCCGATCTGGGTCAGGATGAAATGGTGGCCACCCTCTCGCCTGCCTTCATGTCGGCATTCCTGCAAGGCATGGATGCCGTTGGAACAAAGGAGAAACGCAAATGAGTAAATCCCAATCGCTTCGCGTCGCCATTGCCACGCTGGGCTTCACCGCCGCCGGTCTGGGCATGTTTGCGGCGCATGAGAGCTACACAGAGAAAGCCATCCAGCCCGTTAAAAACGATCCCTGGACGTATGGCTATGGCAACATCACGCGCCCGGACGGCAAGCCGGTGCAACAGGGCGACAGCATCACGCCACCCGCCGCCCTGCGCCTCATCATTGCCGATCTGGG
>JAISLJ010000085.1 GCA_031290955.1 Zoogloeaceae bacterium
GGGCGTAGTCTTCAGAATTCAGGGCGTAGTCTTCAGACTTCAGGGCGTAGTCTTCAGACTTCAGGTCGTAGTCTTCAGACTTCAGGGCGTAGTCTTCAGACTTCAGAGCGTAGTCTTCAGACTTCAGAGCGTAGTCTTCAGACTTCAGGGTGTAGTATTCAGACTCTTGCCCAAGCGGAAGCGGCGCTACGCCGTATGCGGGAATCCGAATGACGACACAACATCCGCAATCTGCAAACCACAATTGAACAACAGGAAGGAGAAACAAAATGGATATCCTGCTCTGGCGACATGCCGAAGCTCTGGATGGCTCGCCCGATCATGCCCGCGCGCTTTCGCCACACGGCGAGGAACAGGCCGGGAAGGTCGCGCTCTGGTTGCGCGCCCGCGCGCCCGAAAACCTGCGTTTGCTGGTCAGCCCGGCCATCCGCACCCGCCAGACGGCGGCCTTTTTCCAGGACCAGGATCAGAATCAGGACAAGGTGGAAACCTGCGCGGCGCTCTATAGCGGCACGAAAAGCGATGTGCTCTCGATCATTGAGGCAGCCAGGACGCCCTTGCTCTTCGTGGGACACCAGCCGCTTCTGGGCAAGCTCGCCGCCCGGCTGGCGGAAGAGGAGGCGGCGCTTCCCGAGCGGTTCCGGAAAGGGGCGCTCTGGTGGCTGCGCGGCAAACCCGGCAAGCACACGATGAAACTGTGGCAAACTGTGGACGCGGACGCCCTGCCTGCCGAGCCACGCTGAAGCGGCTTGCGGCCGGTCTTCTCATGTGGCATAATCCGCAATTCTGCGGAATTCCGCGCCGTTTCGCCTTCCGCGCCCTGCGCCCTTGATGAGGAAAACCATGCCCTCCCCCACTGCCGCCTTGCCCTCTGCCCCTGACGAATCCGCGCGCAAAACCCGCCTTTCCGCGCCGGGTTCGGTGCTGGAAACCGTCGCCGGGCTGGTCTGCAAGGTCGCGGAGACGCCGGATGAAATGGAGCAAATCCATCGCTTCAACTACCGCACCTTCGTCGAGGAAATCCCGCAACACACGCCCAATTCCGAGCGGCGGCTCGTAGACCGGTTCCATTCCGAAAACCTCTATCTCATCGTCAAGCATGAATCCCGCGTCGTCGGCATGCTGGCGCTGCGCGACAGGCGCCCCTTTTCGATGGATGCCAAGATTCCCGATTTCGACCGCTATCTGCCGCCACACCAAAAGGCGGTGGAAGTCCGCCTGCTGGCTGTCGAGCACAGCTTTCGCGGCGGCGCGACGTTTCGCATGATGATGGACGCGGGTTTCGCGCTCGCCCAGGAACACGGCTGGGATCTGGCCGTCATCTCGGCGACGGTGCGGCAACTGAAACTTTACCGACATATTGGCTTCGAGCCGTTCGGCGCCCTTGTCGGCACGGAGGAAGCGCAATTCCAGCCCATGTACCTGCGCGCCGCGCGCGCCAGGCTTCTCCGCGCCCATCTGGCGAAACTGCCCGGCGGCGCGCCCGGACGCCTGCTCACACAAGTCTCGCTCATCCCCGGCCCGGTGCCTGTTTCAAAGCGCGTGCAGGAGGCCATGTCCGCCGCGCCGCTCTGGCATCGCTCGGAAGCCTTCCAGTCCCTGCTTGCCGCCGTGCGCGACAAGCTGTGCCAGCTTACCGGCGCGCATCATTGCCAGATCGCCCCCGGCTCCGGCACGCTGGCAAACGACATGGTGGCCTGGCATTTGCGGACGCTTCTTCGTCCCGGCATGATCCTGGTCAATGGCGAATTCGGCGAGCGCATCGCCGCGCAGGCGCGCCGCGCCGGACTCGATTTCCACATGACTGCCGCCGAGTGGGGGCAGCCTTTCGACCCGGACGAAACGCGCCGCGCCTTCGCCGGCCTGCCCGCCGGAAGCTGGGTGTGGGGCGTGCAGCACGAGACTTCCACCGGCATTCTCAATCCGCTCGCGGCATGGCAGGCGCTCGCGGACGAGCACGGCCTGCTGTTGTGTGTGGATGCCATCAGCGCCATCGGCAATGTTCCCTCCGCGCTCAACGGGGCTTATCTCGCCACGGCAACGAGCGGCAAGGGGCTGCGCGGCTATCCGGGACTGGGCATTGTTTTCCACCGGGAAGACCTGCCCGCCGCGCGGGACATCCCCGCCTATCTGGACATCGGCGGCTGGGCGGCAAACGAGGGAATTCCCTTCACGCATTCCTCGAACCTGCTGGCCGCGCTGGCCGCCGCGCTCGATGAGCAGGACTTTCCGGAGCGCGGCGCAAGGCTTGCCTTCCTGCATCGCTGGCTGCGCAAGCTGTTGCGGGAAGCGCCCTTCACCGTGCTGGCGGCGGAAGCGCACGCCTGCCCGGCCATCGTCACGCTCGTCCCGCATGCGGACGGCAACGCCTGGCAGATTGGCGAACGGCTGGAAAAGGCGGGTTTCCTGCTGAACTACCGCAGCGCCTATCTGCGCTCGCGCAACTGGCTCCAGATCAGCCTCATGGGCCTGCCCGGCAGGGAAACGCTCCTGCAACTCACGGGATTGCTGCACGAAGCGCATATGCATGCGTAGGTCGGTCGCCCCCGTGCGGCTTCCCGGTCACGCCGCCGACAAAAACGCCATTTTTCGACGCAGGAAGGCAATCTGGGTTTCCAGGGGCAGGGATTTGGGGCAGACATCGTGGCAGGCGAGGAGCGACATGCAGCCGAAAACGCCGCTGTCGTCACCGATCAATTCGTAGAAGGCGGCGTCATCGCGCCTGTCGCGTGGATCGAGGCGGAAGCGGGCGATCTTGCCGAAGCCCACCGCGCCGACAAAATCCTGGCGCATCTGCGCCGTGCCGCAGGCGGCAACGCAGCAGCCGCATTCCACGCAGCGGTCAAGCGCGTAGATGGCTTCGGCAAGGTCGGGGGACATGCGCTCTTCGATCCTTGAGAGATCGGCTTCCCTTTCCCGCGCATGCAGCCAGGTTTCGAGGCGCTCGCTCATGCCGCGCATCCACTTGCCGGTATCGACGGAAAGGTCGCCGATCAGCGCAAAGAACGGCAGGGGCGCAAGCGTGGTTTCGGCGGGCAGGTCGCGGGTGAGCGTGCGGCAGGCAAGCCGCGGACGACCATTGACCATCATGGCGCAACTGCCGCAAATTCCGGCGCGACAGACAAAATCAAATTGCAGGCTGGCATCCTGATGTTCACGAATTTCATTCAGGGCGATGAAGAGCGTCATGCCTTCGGCTTCCTCCAGCGCGTAGCGTTGCAGGCGCGGCTTGCTGTTGGCGTCCTGCGGGTTGTGGCGCAGGATGGTGAGGGTAATGCGACGGCGAGCGTTTGTTTTGGCGTTCATTTGTCACTCCAGAAATCCAGGGAAGACGCCATTCTTCCATGCAAACAGGAGAAGATAAACCAGCATGAGCAGATCGGTGAGGAGATTGCCCAACAGGATGGGCCAGAATGAGATTCTTCCGGTTTCGCGCAGGAAAAACCGCTGCGCGGGTTTAAACTTCAGCGAACAGTATTCGATGAAAAAAGCGCCAATTGTGCAACCAATACTGATGAGAAGTTCATTGCGAAACGGTCGGTGAAAGAAAACCCGGATCAGGCAGACGATCAGCGCAAGGGAAACAATATTAGCATAGGAACTGGCTGCAAACGGGCGGCGATATTCCCTGGAATAAAGGAAAACAAAGCCTTCCATCAAAATGCACATCACCATTGTGACGAGTGCCCAACGCAAAAAACCATCGTCGTAAAAATAGCTGCCAAGAATGATGATGGGGCCGGGAACGCCATCGGCGGCGTTTCCCGTCAACGGCCACAGCGCAAAGACCACCAGCAGAAGAGAGGCCGCCCTGCCGCCCATCCGGCATGCGGCAGACTGGCGCGGTTTTCTCATGCCGGGTTCTCCAGCGGCTCATCCAGCCGTTCGTTCTTGCCGCGCAGGGTGGCGGGCAGGTATTCGGCATAGGGCATCAGCGCCGCCTGCACCGCGAACCGGTCGCGGTCGCGCATCTTGGCGCGCAGGGCATCGACCTGGAATTGCCGCGCCCCGGTCTCCGGATGGGGGATGAAATCCCGTGCCCCGTAGCCGCGCCAGCCGGGCGGCAGTTCCATCGTCTTCACGTCGAGAGGTTCGTAGGCGAGATGCGGCAGGGTGGCCGCCGCGTCGTCCGGCCAGAAGGCGAGGGTGCGTTTCAGCCAATCGCGGTCGTTTCTCTGCGGGAAATCCTCGCGGAAGTGCGCCCCCCGGCTCTCGGTGCGCTGGTAAGCGCCGTAGGCGATGGTGAGGGCCAGCTTCAGCATGCGCCGCACGCGGTAGGCGGCGACAAGTTCCGGATTGCTGCCCCATGTTTTCGCGGAAATCCCGATCGCCTCACTGCGTTGCAGGAGACGTTGCAATTGCGTGACGCCCTGCTCCAGCCCTTCGGCCTCGCGGAAAATGCCGACAAATTGAGTCATGGTCTCCTGCATCTCGGCGATGAGCCGAAAGGCGTTTTCGGAGCCGGGGCGACGCAGGAGCGCGCACAGGTTTTCCTCCTCGCGCCGCAGGAATTCCCGCGCCAGCGGCAACGGGGCGGGGATGTCGTTTTCGGGGCGGGCGCAGAAATCGGCGATGAATTCCCCGACGATCATGCCGGCGACCACGGTCTCCGCCACCGAATTGCCGCCCAGCCGGTTGAAGCCGTGCAAGTCCCAGCAGGCGGCCTCGCCCGCCGCGAACAATCCCTTGAGGAACGGGGATTCCCCGGTATGGTTCGTGCGCACGCCGCCCATCGTGTAATGCTGCGCTGGACGCACGGGAATCCAGTGTTCGGCGGGATCAATGCCCAGGAAGCTCTCGCAGATTTCCTTCACCTCCCGCAGGTTGCGCTCGATGTGCGGACGGCCCAGCAAGGTGATGTCCAGCCACAGGTGCGGCCCGAAGCGCGAGGCAACGCCCTGCCCCTTGCGGATGTGTTCCTCCATGCGCCGCGAGACCACATCACGCGAGGCCAGCTCGCGCTTTTCCGGCTCGTAGTCCGGCATGAAGCGATGCCCTTCCGCATCACGCAACAGGCCGCCGTCACCGCGACAGCCTTCCGTCACCAGAATGCCCGCCGGGAAAATACCGGTCGGGTGGAATTGCACGGCCTCCATGTTGCCGAGCGCCGCCACGCCGGTTTCCAGGGCGAGCGCGTGACCCATGCCCTCGCAGATCACGGCATTGGTGGTGACGCGGTAGAGCCGCCCCGCGCCGCCCGTGGCGATTGCCGTGGCGCGGGCGAGGCAGGCGGTAAGCTCGCCGCTCACAAGGTCGCGCACAATCGCGCCGTGGCAGCGTTCCCCATCGTGGATCAGGCAGAGCGCCTCGCTGCGCTCCCAGACGCGCACACCCAGCGCAATGGCCTGGTCGCTCACGGTAAAAAGCATGGCGTGTCCGGTGCCATCCGAAACATAGCAGGTGCGCCACTTCTTGGTACCGCCGAAATCACGCTGGGCAATCAGCCCTTCCGCCTCCATGCGCTCGTTGATGCTCTGCGGCTGCCCGTTGATGATGACTTCACGATCACCACCGCGCACGCGGCTCCAGGGCGTACCCCAGGCCGCGAGTTCACGCACGGCCTTGGGCGCAGTCTGGACGAACATGCGCGCGACAATCTGATCCGCGCCCCAGTCGCTGCCGCGCACCGTATCCTCGAAATGCACGTCCTCAGTATCGCCCTCGCCTTTGCGGACATTCGCAAGAGAAGCCTGCATGCCGCCCTGCGCCGCCGCCGAGTGCGAACGCTTGGGCGGCACCAGCGAGAGCACCAGCACCTCATGCCCGCGCCGCCGGATGCCAATGGCGGCGCGCAGCCCCGCCAGCCCGCCGCCGATGATGAGCGCGTCCGTAACCAGCGTCTTCATTGCGCCGCCTCCGTGTCTCTGCCGTGATCCTCCCCGGACATCATCACCTGCGCGGGCGTATAACGTTCCCCATACTGGGCGCGATGCTCGAAACCGATCTTCATGTAGGCGGCGAGCGTGAGCAGGCCCAAGACAAGGAAGAAGAGCGTCAATCCCCATTTGAGGCGACGAAGGACGGCGCGTGAAGCGTTCGGCCAGCCCCACTTGCGCGCCAGCCGGTACAGCCCGATGCCGCCATGCAGTTCCACTGCGAAGAGCAGCGTGAGATAGAAGGGCCAGAGACCATCGCTCCACACCCGGTCGGCGGAGGCGTAGGGGCCGATGTTCTGCGGCCAGACGAACATCTGGTAGAGATGCGCCGAAGCGAGGAAAAAGAGGAGAAAGCCGGTTGCAACCTGCCAGAGCCAGAGCGTTGTATCCGCATGGCGCATCGCTTTGGCATGGGCGCGGATGGTTTTCCACTGTTGGTAACTGCCGGGAAACTTCCGCAGCGCGAGGAGGGCGTGCGTCGCCAGCAGGAAGGCCACGCCGCCCACCACGAGGGAGACGAGCCACGGGTACGATTTCCCGAAGAAAAAATAGCCCTCGAAGAAGCGCGCCACCGTCCATAGCACTTCCTTCCCCAAGAGGATAGAGGCCACGAAGAACATATGCCCCCACATGAAGAGCGCAAGGAGCAACCCCGTGCCCCCTTGCAGGAGATCCAGTCTGGCGGGCCAGCGACTCTTCTGCGCCCGCGTGGAAAGCCCGGACTGGGCGAGAAAAACAGCATTGAACATGACAAACCCCAAGCGCCAAAAGACATGAAGATATTGCGGCGCAACAGGCAACGATAGCGCCAAGCGCACAGAAAAGCCAGCGTTTTTTCATGCTCGCCCCGCCGCACAGGCCGCCTTGCCTCAGCAAACATCGTCCACGCTGCTGTATTGCATGCGCAAGACAAACCTGCCACATTCTTTGCCCAAACGATCCTGTTCACAGGGGTGATGAAAAGTGGAGGAAACATCGTCATTGCGAAGCAATGCCCTGCGGACGAAGACCTTGAACAAACCCTGCTCCGGTATGCCATGCTCTACAACGAACTCCTGCCCCCAGACCGCACTCAACAGCAAAACCCCTTCCGGCCAATGGGCGTGTTATGCGTTTTCCGCCTACCGGCAGCGCCGGGACGCAGCGCCGCCGCAAACAGAAGCGCCCCGCATGCGCCAACGCCTGCGCGCGACGCAGGGGAAGCCGACGGCAAGGGAACTGACGGCGCGAATCCCCCTCCCGGCCACACCGGAACCCTTGCGCCTAGCCCTTTCCGCCGTCCTCGAATTTTCCGACGGCACAATTGCCTACCACGCACTGTGCCACCCCGCTGGCAAACCCGATTTCCACCACGCCACAGGCTTTTGCCTGCGCTTTCCGGGAAACTGAGGATTTCCTTCTGGCAAGGGAATCGCGGCAGCAACAGGAGAGGGGGCGTTCATCCACACGGCGCGAAGCTCCGCATGTCAATTCCTGTCCTCTGGCTCCCGGTTACAAGGCGCCTGCGCATAAAAACCCAGATATCAGGTTTTCTTGCTCTTGAGTACGACGGCAGCGGCAATGGCGTGTCATGCTGCCTCCTCCGCCAAAACACCGATATGCGCGACTGCGGGACTCACTCTTCGGTATTTTTCCGATCTTTTCGGGGCACGGTCTCGGGGTCGGCGATGATGGGGCGGTAGATTTCCACGCGGTCGCCGGGTTTCAGGGGGGCGTCCAGTTTGGCGAGCTTGCCGAAGACGCCGACCTTCTGGTTTTCCAGGTCGATCTGCGGGCATTGGCGCAGGATGCCGGAACGCTCGATGGCTTCCTGTACCGTCGTCGCCTCCGGAACTTCGAGCTTGAGCCAGACTTGCTGGTTGGGTTCGGAATAGGCAATGCCGACCTGCATCGATGATCTCCCGTTTCTTCAAGTACCCGCCGATGGCGCGCTTTCCGGCGGCGCGGCGGTGGCGGACGATTTCTTGCGCGCGGCGAGGCGGGCTTCCAGCACGCGCTTGCCGGCAAGCAGGAAGCCCAGCACGGCGAACGCGCCCGGCGGCAGGATCATGAGCAGCGCGCCGCCGTGATTGTGCAGGCGAATTTCCAGAAAGGCGAATTGCGCCCCCAGAAGCTGCGAAGCCTGCGCAAACAGGGTGCCGCTTCCCAATGCCTCGCGGATCAGGCCGATGACGACAAGCGCGAAGGTAAAGCCGATGCCCATCGCCAGACCATCCACGAAGGAGGCGAGCGCGCCGTTTCGGGAGGCGAAGGCTTCGGCCCGCCCCAGAATGGCGCAATTCACCACGATCAGGGCGATGAAGAGGCCCAGCACCTTGTAGAGTTCATGAAGCCAGGCGTTCAGGGCCATATCCACCACCGTGACTAGGCTGGCGATCAGGACGATGAAGACCGGAATGCGCACATCCGGACTCACGAAGCGGCGGATCAAGGCAATGAGCACGTTGGAAGTCACCAGCACCGCCGTGGTCGCCAGCCCCATGCCCAGACCGTTGGCTCCGCTCGTCGTCACCGCCATTGCCGGACAAAGCGCCAGCATCTGCGCGAAGACGACGTTGTTATCCCACAACCCATCCCGCACCAGCGTCTTGACGGAAGGATTCATGATCCATGCTCCTTTTCCTGGGAGAAGGTTTCATTGGGAAAAAACTCCCCCCTCTCCCTGGCCCTCTCCCCCAAAGGGGAGAGGGAACTGAAATTGCCGTCCGCAGGACGACCCAGGATGGCGGATTGGTGTTGGCGGAAGGTTTCCAGCCCTGTGTGCACCGCGTTGACGACGGCGCGGGGGGTGATGGTGGCCCCGGCGAACTGGTCGAAGTCGCCGCCATCTTTCTTCACCGCCCAGCGGGCAGTTGCCAGCGATTTTCCGGAGAATTCCCCGATCCAGTCGCTTTTCGCCGCCTCGATCTTGTCGCCCAATCCCGGCGTCTCGGTGTGTTTCAGTACCCGCGCCCCCAGCAGGACGCCTTCCTGATCCACGGCCATCAGGATCACGATCTCGCCGCCATAGCCCTTGCCGTAGACCCGGAATACCGCGCCGCAAGTCACGCCATCGCGTTTGGCGCGGTAGATCGTCAGAGGGGCGCCGCGGCCCGTTTCCACCTGGGCGCTGTCGGCGAGCAGGTCGTTATCCGCATAGCCTGCCGGGAGCACCTGCGCCAGCGAATCGCGCAAATCCCGCGCCTCGGCTTCCCGGATGGCTTCGCGTGTGGCGCTTGCCGCCAGCGCCAGCGAGGCGGAGGCCAAGAGCGCAACGCAGCCCAGAAGCAACGGTGGATAGAGCGCATGAGACTTCAGGGTTTCCAGATCCATCATTCAGCCTTTCTTTTCCGGGATTGCCACGGATTGGAGCGGGGCCCCGGAACGGGTGCGTCCCAGAATGCGCGGTCGCAGGTAACGGTCAAGGATGGGCGTCATGGCGTTCATGAAGAGAATGGCGAACGCCACGCCCTCCGGATAGCCGCCCAGAGTGCGGATGATCCAGGTGAGGAGGCCGACGCCCAGACCAAAGATGAACTGGCCCGTATCGGTATTCGGGGAGGTCACGTAATCCGTGGCGATAAAGAACGCGCCCAGCAGCAACGCGCCAGAAAAGAGGTGCGCTTCCGCGCCCAAAAATTTTCCCGGCGCAATGCTGTGGGCGAGAACAGCCGGGAGCAGCACTCCGACGAGAACGCCCAGCGGCGCATGCCAGCGAATGGCGCGTAGCGCCAGAAGGAAGAGTCCGCCCAGAAGGATCAGGGGCGCGGCGGATTCCCCCAGACTGCCGGGGCGCGTTCCCAGCCAGGAGAGGCGCGGCGCGGCCTCGGCTGCGAACGCTCCGAAGAGGTCCGCGCCGCGGGAAAGCTCGGTCTTGGCGTAGCCAAGCAAGGAGGCGCTGGTCATGGCGTCCGGCAGCGGCAGTTCTCCCAGTGTGATGCGCAGGCCATCGAGAAAGCCCGGCGCGGTCGCGGCGGTGAGCGGCAGGGGCGTCACCCATGTTGTCAATTGCAGGGGAAAGGAGATGAGGAGTGCCACCCGCGCCACCATCGCCGGGTTGAAGACGTTCTGCCCCAGGCCGCCGAATACCTGCTTTCCAATCACGATGGCAATGAAAGCCCCCAGCGCGCCGATCCACCAGGGCGACCAGGGCGGCAAGGTCATGGCGAGGAGCCAGCCGGTGAGAAGGGCGGAGCCATCGAAAAGCGTCTGTTTGGCGTTCGCCCGGCCCATGAGGCGCAGGCACATGAATTCGCAGACAAGGGCGGAGGCCAGGGTGATGCTCCACAGGAAGAAGGCGGGCCAGCCATAGAGCCAGAAACCGAACAGGGTCGCGGGCACGAGCGCCGCCTGCACGAGGAACATGGTGCGTCCGACCCCGCCGCCGCCATGCGCATGCGGCGCGGCGAAGGTCTGTTCGGCCCGGTAGGCGATGCTGTTCATGATGCGGAGCTTCCTTCGGTTTGCGCGGCCTGCGGCGTGGTTTGTGGCGCATCCTGGGATGCGGTTTGTGAAGAAGCGGCTTCGGCTTCCGCCTTCGCCTTTTCCAGCGCCGCCTTGGCGGCCCGTTCGGCCTTGCGGCGGGCGGCAGCCTCGGCTTTTTCACGCGCTTCGGCTTCCAGCCGGGTCTTGCGCGCTTCCGCCATCTTGCGCGTGGCTTCCGTGCGCATCCGGGCGCGTTCCTCGGCGGCGAGGCTTCCCTTGGCATGCCCAAAGTATTGCACCAGCGGGATGCGCGCCGGGCAAACGTAGGCACAGCAACCACAGGCGATGCAATCCTTGAGGCCCAGATCAACCGCGCCTTCCAGATCCTCCGCCGCGATGTGCCGCGCCATTTCCAGTGGCAGGAGACCCACCGGACAGGCGCGCACACAGCTTGCGCAGCGGATGCAGGGCGCGGGCGCGCTTTCGGCGGCTTCGGCAGCGGAAAGCGCCAGAATGCCGCTCGTTCCCTTGACCACCGGCACACGAGGATGCGGCAGCGAGAGGCCCATCATCGGTCCGCCCATGACAAGCCGCGTCGGCGTTCCGGCAAGACCGCCCGCAAATCGCAGCACATCCTCGACCAGCGCCCCTACCGGCGCGAGGATGTTGCCGGGCGCATTCACCATGCTGCCATTGACTGTCAGGAGGCGGGTGATGAGCGGCCTGCCCAGGCGGATGGCCTCCGAGACCGCCTTGGCCGTGCCGACGTTGTGCACCACCACGCCGATGTCGGCGGGCAGGCGTCCGGCGGGGATTTCCTTGCCGGTCAGCACCAGCGCCAATTGTTTTTCCGATCCCATTGGGTAGCGGGCGGGCACCGGGCAGACCCGCACCTCGCCAAAGGCCGCCGCGGCTTCGCGCATGGACAGGATGGCTTCGGGCTTGTTCTCCTCAATGCCGACCAGGGCCTCGCGCGCGCCCGTGGCGTGGAGCATGATGCGTATACCATCGACGATATCCGCTGCCGCGTCGCGCATGAGACGATCATCGCAGGAAAGATAGGGTTCACACTCGCCGCCGTTCAGGATGAGGGTGGCAACGCCCGCTTTCTTTGAGCCAGAAAGTTTCAGGGCGGAGGGGAAGGTCGCGCCGCCCATGCCGACTACGCCTGCCTGGGCGACCCGATGGTTGATTTCTTCCGGGTCCAGCGCGAACGGATCGGCGCAGGGTTCGAGGTCCGTCCACGCATCCAGCCCGTCGGCGGCGAGCGTCACCGCCAGTACCGGCAGGCCAGAAGGATGTGGCGCGGGAATCTCGCCAATGGCGACAATCACGCCAGAGGTTGGCGCGTGAATGGCGGCGGAAACCGGCCCTTGCGGATGCGCGAGCAGCTCCCCCTTGCGGACGCGCTGCCCGACCAGCGCCGCAGGCAGTGCAGGCGCGCCCAGATGCTGGGCCAGCGAGATATAGAGATGTTCCGGCATCGGCATGTGGCGCGCGGGCACATCCGCCGCCGGGCGCTTGTGGTCTTCCGGGTGTACGCCCCAGGAAAAGCCGAAGAATCGTTCCATCAGTCCCATGCCGTTTGCTCCGCCGTTTGCTTCATTTTGTCATTCCTTCTCGTTGCGTTCGTGTGCTTGTGCTCAGGCAGGCGCCGGGCGTGGCATCACCCAGTGGGCCAGGGTGACGGGAACCGGCGCCATCTGGATGGCCTCGGTCGGACATTCGTCAATGCAGGCGGCGCAGCCCGTGCAGGCTTCCTTCAGGACATTGTGGATTTGCTTGGGCGCGCCCAGGATGGCGTCTGTCGGGCAGGAACGGATGCAGCGACAGCAGCCGACGCACAGGTCTTCGGCGACAAGCGCCAGTTGCGGTTCGCTCCCGGCCATGCCGGAGAGGTCAACGCACACGCCCAGTTTTTCGGCGATGGCCGCCGCCACGGCCTTGCCGCCGGGCGGGCAACAGGTGACGGCTGCCGCGCCCTCCGCGATGGCCGCCGCCGCGCCCGCGCAACCAGGATAACCGCATTGACCGCAGTTCGTGCCCGGCAAAAGCGCCTCGATCTCTGCAACATCGGCATTGTCCTCCACCGCCAGCCGCTTCCCGGCGATGCCAAGAAGCAGGCCCAGCGTGAGGCCCAGAAGGGTGAGGCTCAGAACGGCGGCAGTCATCGTTTCCTCCGGAAAGGGTCTGGAAAAATGGGCTGGATTTCCAGGCGTTCAGCCCTGGACGTTCAGTCCCGCGAAGCCCATGAAGGCGAGCGCCAGGAGGCTGATGGTAATGAAGGCAATCGGCGCGCCTGCGAACGCGGCCGGCACACGGGAGAGCGCGATGCGTTCCCGGAGACCCGCGAAGATCATGAGCACGAGGGTAAAGCCGAGTGCGGAACCGAAGGCGTAGGCGAGGCTCCAGAAAAAGCCGTATTCCCGCTGCGCGTTGAGGAGCGCAATGCCGAGCACGGCACAGTTCGTGGTAATCAGGGGCAGGTAGATGCCGAGGGATTGATAGAGGAGGGGACTCATCTTGCGGATGAACATTTCGGTGAATTGCACCACCGAGGCGATCACCAGGATGAAGGTGAGGATGCGCAGGAATTCGAGCCGGAACGGCACGAGCAACCAGTGCTCCAGCATCCAGCTTGCCGCCGCCGCAAGCGTGAGCACAAAGGTGGTCGCCATGCCCATTCCCAGGGCGCTGTCCAGTTTGCGGGAGACGCCCATTGCCGGGCACAGCCCCAGAAACTGGACCAGCACCACGTTGTTGACCAGCGCCGTGGAGATCAAAAGCAACAGGAATGCACTCATGATGTTCAGGGTTCAATATTCGATGTCCGGAGCTTCCATGTCACAGGACATGCGCCGCGGACCAACCACAGGAATGCAATCCCCGTGCCAACCTTCGGCGCGCCCGGAACTTCGTCCGGAGACGCCTGATCTGGTGCGATCTGCGGTGCTTCTCGCACCATGCCGGTGCATTGTTGCTGCTTGGGCATATGGCGGTCGCCTGTCGGGAATACGACAAGAAATCTTGTCGGTTCCCCGCCAAAATTTTGCCAGCGACTAAAAGGCGTGAAATCGTGCAAGAATGGCACAAAACATGCTGGATATCTTTTTCATGAACGCACTTTCTTCCCTCCCGGATTCTGGCGCTTCCGCCAAGGACGCTTCCGCGCAGGCATTGCGCCGGGCCTTGCTGGAAGCGGTCGTGGACGAGGCGCCCATCGCGCTGGCCCTGTTCGATGCCGCCGGACGCCTGCTTCTGGACAATCGGGAATACCGGAAATTCTTCGCGGAGCAAGAACCGGCGCGGCTTCTGGACATGGCCGCGCCGGATTGGAAGAAGGCGGCGACGGGCGCGTTTTCGGGCTTTCGCGCGCACGAAGTGTGCCTAGAGCCGCCCATGCGCTGGTTTTCCTGCTCGCTCCTGCCCATTGCCGGGGACGGCGGCGCGCGCGGCCCCTGCCTGCTCTTTGCCGCAAGCGACATCAGCATCCTGCGCCAGGGGCAGGAAAAGGCGCGGCAGGCGGCATTGCACGCGCTGCTCCTGGAAGAGGAACGCGCCGAAGTGCTGCGCGAGAGCCTCTCGGCCGCCCTCTACCGGCTGGAGGTGCCGCTAAATGTCATGCGCTCGGCCGTCAGCCTGCCCAGGAACCCGGATGCCGCCATGCCGGGCACGCTGGCCACGGCGCTGGCGGAAGGACAATCCCATCTGGAGGAATTGCGGCAGTTGATCCCCCTTTCCTCCCGCGAGGCATTCACGCCGGTCAACCTGAACGAAGTGCTGCGCGACGTGCTGGATGTCTGCACGGCGCGCATGCTGCGCGATGGCATTACCGTCACTTGGCGGCCAACCGCGATCCTGCCCGCCATTCTGGGGCGGCCCCTGCAACTGCACGCGCTTTTCAAGGCGCTGGTGGACAACGCCATCGACGCCCTTGCCCAGCGCGGCTGGAAGATGCGGGAACTGCGGCTTTCGACCCGGCTCTCGCAGGAGTACGTGCAAGTGTTCATCGACGATACCGGGCCGGGCGTGCCCGCCGAACTGCGCCTGAAGGTCTTCGAGCCGTTTTTTACCACCCGCGCGCACCAGGGGCGGCAACATCTGGGCACCGGGCTTTCCCGCGCCCTGCAACTGGCCTGCGAACACGGCGGCACGCTGGCGCTTGCCGCAGCGCCGGGCGGCGGCTGCCGGGCCTTCGTGGAACTGCCCGTGGGCAAGAAGGAAGGAATCGACGAATGAGTCCTGTGGACAGCAAGGCTGCGGACAACAATCCCGCAGACGGCAGTTTTTCCGGCGTGGTGGACGACATGCCCTGCCAGAACGGGCGCTGCGAGGCCCACACGCTGCGCTTCGTGCAGATGAACACGCTCTACAGCGTAAGCCAGGTGCTTTCCCGTTCGCTCAATTACCGGGAGACCATCCGCGAAGTCCTGCGCATCCTCGAAGAAGAGGCGGGATTGACCCGGGGGCTGGTGAGCGTCATCGAGCCGGACGGCAGCCTGCTCGTGCAACTGACGCAAACGGCGGATGCCAGCGCGCCCGAGGCCGTGCGCTACCAATCCGGCGAGGGCATCATGGGCTTCGTCCTGGAACGGAACCGTCCGCTCGTCCTGCCGCGCGTGGGTGATGACGCGCGCTTCATCAACAAGACCGGCCTCTATGATCCGGCGCTGCCCGTTATCGCCGTGCCGGTGCGGGCGGCCGGGAACCTTGCCGGAGTGCTGGCCGCGCAGCCGGAGATGGAAAACGATCCCCTGCTGGAAGAGCATGCCCGCTTCCTGGAGATGATCGCCAATCTGGTGAGCCAGAGCCTGCAACTCTCGCTCCAGGTGGAGCAGGAAAAACGCTCCATGCAGGAAGAGCGCGACAACCTGCGCCGCACCGTGCGCCACCAGCATGGCTTCGACAGCATCGTCGGGCGTTCCGCCGCCATGCGTCGCATCTTCGAGCAGGTGCGGCTGGTCTCGAAATGGAACACCACCGTGCTCATCCGGGGCGAGACCGGCACAGGGAAGGAATTGATCGCCAACGCCATCCACTACAATTCGCCGCGCGCGCGCGGGCCGCTGGTGAAGCTCAATTGCGCGGCGCTGCCGGAAAACCTGCTGGAATCGGAACTCTTCGGTCATGAGCGCGGTTCCTTCACCGGCGCGGTCGGCAGCCGCAAGGGGCGCTTCGAGCAGGCCGACGGCGGCACGCTCTTCCTGGACGAGATCGGCGAGATTTCCCCCGCCTTCCAGGCCAAGCTCCTGCGCGTGTTGCAGGAAGGCGAATTCGAGCGGGTGGGCGGCAACCGCAGCATCAAGGTCGATGTGCGCATCATCGCCGCCACCCACCGTGATCTGGAAACGGCGGTCGCCAAGGGGGATTTCCGCGAGGATCTTTTCTATCGCCTGAACGTGATGCCGCTCTATCTGCCCCCCTTGCGCGAACGACCGGAAGATATCCCCGACATCTGCCAGCACCTGCTCCGCAAGATCGGCAACGAGCAAAAGCGCCGTCTCACCCTGGATAACCCGGCCCTGCGCAATCTTGCCCAGTACGATTGGCCGGGCAATGTGCGCGAGCTGGAAAACTGCCTGGAACGCGCGGCAGTGCTCTCCGAGAACGGTTCGATCCACAGCGCCCTGATCCGCATCCCCCGCACCGCCCTGCGCCCTGCCGCGCCCCCCCCAAGCGGAACAGACCCGATCACGGACGCCTTGCTGGACGAAACCATCTCCGAGCGCGAGCGCATCATCGGCGCCCTGGAACAAGCTGGCTGGGTGCAAGCCAAAGCCGCCCGCCTCCTCAACATGACCCCCCGCCAGATCGCCTACCGCATCCAGACATTGAACATCCTGATGCGGCAGATTTAAGCACAGCGGCAAGGTTTGCAAGACCGCCCTCCCCCGCTGCTTTACGCGGACCGGGGAGATCATGCGCTCCGTATTGACGTGGCGTACTTCAGCCTTGCTGTGAAGTGCTTCACCCTTGGTGTGGCGTACTTCAGTTTTGCTGTAAAGTGCTTCATCCTTGCTACGGAATGCTTCATTCTTACTATGGAGTGCGTCACGTTGACCTGGATTGCTTCATCCTTTGCGTGGAGTGTTTCAACCTTGGCGCGGAATGCGTCAACCTTGTCGGGAAATGCGTCATCCCTGGCGGAAATTGCGCCCGGCAGTTGATGGAAAAACGCCGACGCGGGCGGGAAGGACATCGCACAGATGAACGCCAATGGATTGCCGCGTCGCCGCTTGCTTCTCTCTCCCCCGCTCGGCGGGGGAGAGTGCCCCGGCAGGGGCGAGAGAGCAACCGTGTTCGCAGTCAAGTATTTTGTGCGGTCAGTGTTGATGAAGTTTTTGGTCTATCGTCTTCTGGAA